>DXDP01000129.1 GCA_019115445.1 Candidatus Nocardiopsis merdipullorum | reverse complement strand
TCCTACTCGGACCCCGACCTCTACCTACCCGCTGACCAGCTCGTTGCCGCTTTCCGGCTTATCTTGTCCGCCCCCCTTCGGACACCGGCCCCTCGTGCGTCTCGGCCGTCTCACACAGAAGGGCCGAGGCTTGCGGGGCCGGACCACGTACCGTGGTGGGTGTGGCGGAAAGGTACCGCTGTCCGGTCACTTCACCACGTCCACCACGGCACGAAGGACGCGACGACGGCCACGGTTCAGTCCTCGCGCAGCAGCTCGATGGCGGCGGCCAGGTCGTCCGGCCAGGGGCTGGAGAACTCCACCGGGCGGCGCTCGGTGGGGTGCACAAAACCCAGACGGACCGCGTGCAACCACTGACGTCGAACGTTCAGGCGTTCGGCCAGTGTCGGGTCGGCCCCGTAGAGCAGGTCCCCCACGCACGGATGGCGCAGCGCGGCCATGTGCACACGGATCTGGTGGGTACGCCCGGTCTCCAGGTCGATCTCCAGCAGGCTGGCGGCACGGAACGCCTCCTGGGTGTCGTAGTGGGTCACCGAGTGGCGACCACCGGCGACCACGGCCCATCGGCCGTCACCGGAGGGATGGCGGCCGATGGGGGCGTCCACCGTGCCGCGCAGCGGGTCCGGATGACCCTGGACGAGCGTGTGGTAACGCTTGTCCACGGTACGTTCCTTGAACGCCCGTTTGAGCACGCTGTAGGCGATCTCGCTCTTGGCCACGACCATCAACCCGCTGGTGTTGGCGTCGAGCCGGTGCACGATCCCCTGCCGTTCGGCGGCCCCACTCATGGTCAGCTGTACCCCTGAGGCCAGCAGTCCTTCCAACACGGTCGGGCCGGTCCACCCGACCGTGGGGTGTGCCACCACCCCGATCGGCTTGTCGACCACGATGATGTCTGCGTCCTCGTGCACGATCTTCATGCCCGGAACGGGTTCTGCCCGTGGCACCGGCGCGGTGGGCGGCGGCGGAAGGGTCACTTCGAGCCAAACACCCGCCTGGACCCGATCTGACTTGCCCGCGGTGACACCGTCGACCAGAACTCCACCGTCGACGATGATTTCCGCCGCGCGAGTGCGTGACAACCCGAACAGGCGGGCGATGGCGGTGTCGAGCCGCTCACCCTCCAACCCGTCGGGCACGGGCAGGCTTCGGGTGTCGCTCACCGACCCCTCCCTTCACCGGGGTTGTCGTCCACATCGATGGTGGTGTTCTCGTCCGAGGCGAAGCTGCCGTCGAGGTTGATCCCCTTGAAGGTGAGCACCACCACCAAACACGCACCGACGACCACGCACGAGTCGGCGATGTTGAACACGGGCCAGTGCGGCAGTCGGATGAAGTCCACGACCGCGCCCTGGAAAGGGCCCGGGTCACGGAAGTAACGGTCCACCAGATTCCCCGCGGCCCCACCCATCATCAGGCCGAGTGTCACCGCCCACCACATACTCCGTACACGCAACCCCACGTACGCCACGATCAGGACCACCGCGGTGGCGATCAGGGTGAACACCCAGGTGTAATCATTGCCCAGGGAAAAGGCCGCACCGGTGTTGAACACCAGGGTGAACTGCAAAAGGCTGCCGATCACGTCGACGCTCTCACCCTCGGAGAAGGCCGACAGGGCCCACTGTTTGGTGGCGAGGTCGACGGCGATCGCCACGAACGCGGTCAGCAGCAGGAAAACGTACCTGCGCGGACGCGCCGGAGCGTGTTCGGTTGTGTTCATGTTCTCGTCCCCGGAGGGCTCCACCTCAGTCAGCGACGCTCCTCGCGCTGTTTACAGGTCACGCACAGGGTGACCCTGGGAAAGGCCTGAAGGCGTGCCTTCCCGATGGCCCCGCCACACGATTCACAGACCCCGTAGGTTCCCGTGTCCATCCGTTCGATCGCCTTCTCGCTCTTGGCGAGCAGGTCACGAGTATTGTAGAGCAACGCCAGGTCGTGTTCGCGTTGGAAGGCCTTGGCCCCGGTGTCGGTGGGGTCGTCCCCCGCCCCCTCGACCGGGTCGTCAAGACGTGCTGCCAGTTGCTCCTCGCCCTGACGCAGTTCTTCGCGCCCCGCGGCGATCTCGTCCTCCAGGTGACGACGGACCTCTGTGATCTCCTGCGTCGTCCAGGGTTCCTCACCGGGACGCACCGGCGGTCTCGTCGTTTCTGTGCCCTTCATCGCACTCCCCCTTCGGGCGACTCACGAACTCCCTCGCGCCCGTTCGAGCCGCGAAGGCGCCCCCTGCGCCGTGCCGTGAGTGGTTCGGCGCAGCTTAGGCAATACACCGGCGCAAGGCAACGTTGACGGGCGCTCTGCTCCGTGGTGGTGAAACCACCGTGGTTCTGGCCAACCATGCCAGATGTTGCTCGTCGAAGACCGCGGAGCCGCCGTACGGGCCCGTGAGGACGTCGATGACCCGGCCCACCTCCTCACCCCCGGTGTCCGTCCTCTGGTGGGAAAACCGCGCGGGTTCCTTCGCCGCGCTGCGTTATCCTGTTACCCGACACGGTGTTGATGGGGACGAGTAACGCTGACCCCGACCGGTACGCAAACAGCCCGAAGGGGTGTGCGCGGCCCAGCGACCCGGGGACGGTGGGAGCCCGGGGGAACGACCAGCGTGAAGATCACCCCGGAGCCGCCGGAAGAACGGGGCGCCCCAGGGGCGTTTTTCAGAAGGCCTTCGGATCGACGATCCCGACGTGAGGCCAAGAACACGATCAGGTGCCCTCAGTAGAACCGGAACCAGCGCAACGAAGTTGGGACCCGGCCACGGAACGGCCGTCGCACCGGGTCCAAGGAGGGTGGTACCGCGGGGCCCGACCTCGTCCCTCCGTCAGGAGCAACCCCTGATGGAAAGGTACAACGGTGACCGAGGACCCCCGGCCCGAAGAATCCCACGCGCTGCCCCAACTGCCCGCACAGATCGACCTGCCCGCGATGGAGCACCAGATCCTCGGCCGATGGTCGAAGGAGAACGTCTTCCAGCGCTCCCTGGAACAGTCCAAGGGCAAACCTTCCTGGGTCTTCTACGAGGGCCCTCCCACCGCGAACGGTGAACCCGGGGTGCACCACGTCGAGGCCCGCGCCTTCAAGGACGTCTTTCCGCGCTTTCGCACCATGCGCGGTTACCACGTGGACCGCAAGGCCGGGTGGGACTGCCACGGCCTGCCCGTCGAGGTCGCCGTGGAAAAGGAACTGGGACTGAGCGGCAAGAAGGACATCGAGGCCTTCGGTATCGCCGAGTTCAACGACCGCTGCCGTGAATCGGTCCTGCGCAACGTGGACGCGTTCACCACCATGACCGAGCGCATGGGCTACTGGGTGAACATGGACGACGCCTACCGCACCATGGAGCCGCAATACGTGGAGTCGGTCTGGTGGGCGCTCCAACAGATCTGGAACAAGGGGCTGCTGACCCGTGACTACCGGATCAGCCCCTACTGCCCCCGGTGTGGTACCACGCTGTCGGACCACGAACTGGCACAGGGGTACGAGACAGTCACCGACCCGTCGGTGTACGTGCGTTTGCCGGTCACCTCGGGACCGTTGGCCTCACCGGAGCACCCCACCTCGCTCCTGGTGTGGACCACCACCCCGTGGACCCTGGTGTCCAACACAGCGGTGGCCGTGCACCCGGACGTGGAGTACGTGGTCGCCACCGACGGCCAGGAGCGTCTCGTCGTGGCCGAATCCCTGGTCGAGGGGGCACTCGGTGAGGGGTGGAAGACCACCGGTGAACGGTTCGAGGGCAGCGAGATGGAACGCTGGACCTATCAGCGTCCCTTCGAACTGGTGGCCTTCGACGAGCCCGCCCACTTCATCGTGCTCGCCGATTACGTCACCGTCGAGGACGGCACCGGTTTGGTCCACCAGGCCCCCGCCTTTGGTGCCGACGACATGACGATCTGTCGCACCTACGACCTTCCCGTGGTCAACCCGGTCCGGCCCGACGGCACCTTCGAGTCCGAACTCGATCTGATCGGTGGGGTGTTCTTCAAAACGGCCGACAAGACACTGGTGCGTGACCTCAAGGACCGTGGTCTGCTGTTTCGACACCAGGTCTACGAGCACTCCTATCCGCACTGCTGGCGCTGCCACACCGCCCTTCTCTACTACGCGGTCCCCTCCTGGTACATCCGCACCACCCAGATCAAGGACCAGCTCCTTGCCCAGAACGAAGCCACGAACTGGGTGCCGGAGAACGTCAAGGAGGGCCGCTTCGGCGAGTGGCTGCGTGGCAATGTCGACTGGGCGCTTTCTCGCAACCGCTACTGGGGTACCCCGCTGCCGATCTGGGAGTTTCCCGACGGGCGTCAGATCTGTGTGGGTTCCCTGAAGGAGCTGAGTGAACTCAGCGGGCAGGACCTGTCGAACCTCGACCCGCACCGGCCCTACGTCGACGACATCGTCATCCCCGACCCGAAGGCCGACCCCTCTTTGCCCGAGGAGCAGCGGGTGGCCCGTCGTGTGCCGGAAGTCATCGACGCCTGGTTCGACTCCGGTTCCATGCCGTTCGCCCAGTGGGGCGCGCCACACGTCAACGAGGAGATCTTCCGGGAGAACTTCCCGGCGCAGTACATCTCCGAGGCCATCGACCAGACTCGCGGGTGGTTCTACTCGCTGCTCGCGGTCAGCACACTGGTGTATGGGCGTAACTCGTTCGAGAACGTGGTCGTCCTCGGCCACATCCTCGCCGAGGACGGCCGCAAGATGAGCAAGCACCTGGGCAACGTCATGGAGCCCATCCCGGTGATGGACAGGCACGGTGCCGACGCCCTGCGTTGGTTCATGCTCACCAGCGGATCACCGTGGATGGCCCGCCGGGTCGGACACACCGCGTTGGAGGAGATCGTCCGCAAGGTGCTGTTGACCTATTACAGCACCGTGTCCTTCTTCACCCTGTACACCAACGTGGGCCAGGGCTGGGACCATTCTCGGTTGGCCGATGCACCGGCCCCACAGGATCGGCCGATGCTGGACCGGTGGCTGTTGTCGGAGCTGAACGAGGTCGTCCGGGACGTCACCGAGTCGATGGACAACTTCGACACCGCCGGGACCGGACGTCGCCTGACCGCGTTTGTCGACGACATCTCCAACTGGTACGTGCGCCGCTCGCGCCGTCGTTTCTGGGGCGGCACGGACACCCCCGAGGGTGCTTCGGCGTTTGCGACCCTGTTCGAGGCCCTGGAGACCGTCACCCTGCTCATGGCGCCGATCGTTCCGTTCCTCACCGAACACGTGTGGAGCGCGCTACGTCGTCCGGGCAGCCCCGACTCGGTGCATCTGGCCTCTTGGCCGGAGTACCGCCCCGAGCTCGTCGACACGAAGTTGTCGGAACACATGGCACTCACCCGTCGTCTGGTCGAACTCGGCCGTTCGGCACGGGTGGACTCTTCGGTGCGAACTCGTCAGCCGTTGGGGCGTGCCCTGGTCGGTGCCCCCGGTTTTGCGGACCTGTCCGAACAGTTGCGTGACCAGATCGCCGACGAACTCAACGTGGAGTCCTTGGAGTCGTTGTCCTCGGTCGGTCAGGACCTGGTCGACCACACCGTCAAACCCAACTTCCGGGCTCTGGGCAAGCGTTTCGCCAAACGCACCCCGTTGGTGGCCCAGGGGATCCAGGACGCCGACCCGGCAACGTTGGTCCAGCAGGTGCGAGACACCGGTTGGGCACACGTGGAGGTCGAGGGCGAGCCGGTGGAGATCAACGCCGACGAGGTCCTTGTGACCGAGCGGCCCCGTGAGGGGTGGGCGGTGGCCACCGAGTCCGGGGAGACGATCGCCCTGGACCTGGAGCTGACTCCGCGGCTACGGCGTGCGGGGTTGGCCCGGGAGATGGTGCGCATGCTCCAGGACGCGCGTAAGAAGAGCGGCTTGGAGGTCTCCGACCGGATCCATGTCCGTTGGAGCGCTGCGGAGGAAACAGCTCGGGCTCTGGAGGAGCACAACGAGGCGATCGCCGGGGAAGTGCTCGCCGAGGCTTTCGCCCACGGGGAGGTCACCGATGATCTGTACACGGTGAGCTCCGAGGAATTCGGGGTGACCTTCGGTCTGCGTAAGGCCTGACCTGCGTTCGGGGTGGGCCGTATCGCCGGTCCGCCCCCTCCAGGTCGGCTGCTTCGTCAGCAGGGGTTGGTCTTGAGCTTTCGCCTGCCCATGTCGGGCACGGCGCGCCGGCGGGAAGTCATGCGGTTCCCGCTCTTTTTCTCCTGGTTTCTTCCGGTGTCTCACCGGACCGGGTCGGTTTCCTCTGTTTCGTCGCGCCCGTCGGTCTCGTCGAGATCTTCGTGGCCCCGGTTCTCTTCCAGGAGAGCCGCGTAGGCGATCACCGATCCGTCCGCGCTGTCGTTCTCGGCCTCCTCGAGGTTCTGAGTGTCCTCCACGACCTCGGTGCCATCCTCGTGGTCGACCACCGTGTCGCTTTCGAGGTGCACATCGTCCTCGGTGTCCTCGGTGTCCTCG
>DXDP01000128.1 GCA_019115445.1 Candidatus Nocardiopsis merdipullorum | reverse complement strand
GTGGTGCGTCATCAGGGACTCGAACCCCAAACCCGCTGATTAAGAGTCAGCTGCTCTGCCGCTTGAGCTAATGACGCCCGTGGTGTGCCGGTTCGATGACCTTCACGGTCGCCGTTCCGACGTCTTCCAGTCTACTGGATCCTGTGCCTGCACCGATCCGCACTGGAGCCGATGTGGGTCATACCACCGGAACAGGTCCGGGCCGGCACAGAAGATGGCGGAGAACCCGAGAGGGTGGACCGGGGTCTCCGGAGTGGTGCGTCATCAGGGACTCGAACCCCAAACCCGCTGATTAAGAGTCAGCTGCTCTGCCGCTTGAGCTAATGACGCCCGCCGATTGTCGAAGTCGGTCTGTTTTTGACCGTACTGCTCAACAACGTCGCCAACTCTATCAGGCCCTGAGGGTGGCCGCGAACCGAGAACGGCCCCGTCGACACCGGGAAAGAGTGTTCCGGTGACTGTCCGGTAGGCCGGTCAGAACCTACCTGAGGGCCTCTGAGGTCGAGCAAAACATTGCTTGGTGCGCTACTCCGAGGGCCCGGGTCTGGAGGAGGTTTCTGTGTCGAGCGGCAGGCCGAAGAGATGCATCAGCCTGCCGCCCGGCTGCTCGATCTTGCTACCGGTGGCAAGAAAAGCGCTTTTCTTGCCACCGGTGGCAAGATCGGCCAACGCACCCACCGAGACCCCCGTGAGGCAGGCAGCGTGCTTGCCACTGGAGGCGGAAGGCCGCGAAGTCGGCACTGGCAGCAAGAAGCGTCACCGCAAGCAGAGAACGAACCGGCAAACCTTGCCGGTCATCACCGCACTAGGTGAAGGCCATGACAAGAGCGACGATGATGGCGATGGCCAGCACGACGCCGACAGCGGCCAGCACCAGCGGCATGATCGGACGGCGGTCGGGCTCCTCTGCGTTGGGGTTCTCGTCGACGAATCGACGGAAGTGCTGCGTGGTGCCCGCAGGGTCCAGGTTGGGATCATTGTTCTGTGTCATGGGTCCGACATTAGCGACTCCCCTGAGCCCTGAGGACCCCTCGACGAAGATCAGCCGGTTTTTGCAGCACAGCTCGACGCCTCGGGCAACACGACGGGCCGGTCCTTCGGGCCATGCTCCCACAGGAGAAGGGCTCCGGGCGGCTGTAAGGTGTACCCCCAACACCCGGGGACGGCGGACCGGGTTCGACCGACACTTTCCCGCGGCCGCACCCAGCTCCTACCTTGGAGTCGATACGCAGCGCAGCGATCGACCGGCCCACGGATGTGTTCCTGCGCACCAGGAGCACTCCCCTGCTTCCGCCCTTCCCACCGAAGAAAATCCTTGAACTGGGACAACGCCACCCCGGGCGAAGCACTTGCTGCCCGACGCGTCCCTTGGAATCCTGGATTCTCCCGATTTTTTTCCGTCACCTCGTTGACTCTTCAACACGTCCGAAAGAAACTTTCCTCCATGGCGCACATCTCGGAGCCATCGGAAGGCCACACGGACGGACCCGAGGCATCCACCTCTTCCGTTCCGACCACGGTCCTTCGGATCCGCTCCCTTCTTCCTTCTCTTGCACCCGCTGAGCGCCGTGTCGCTCAACGGGTCGTCGACGACCCCGAACGGGCTGCGGCCTCCTCCATCACCCAGCTCGCCAAGGACTGCGCCACTTCCGAGGCGACCGTCATACGTTTTTGTCGCACCATCGATTTCAGCGGCTACCGCGAGCTGCGGCTGGCCCTGGCCACCGAGGTCGGACAGGTCCGAGGGGCTCGCTCCTCCTCCGTGGAAGAGCTGTCCAGCGACATCAACCCGGACGACACCCTTGCGTCCGTGGTGCAAAAGATCGCCTATACCGATGCGCGAGCGGTGGAGGAGACCGGGGCCGCCCTCGACGTCGAGGAGTTACGTGCCGTCATCGGGGCCATGGTCGGTGCCCGACGCGTGGACGTGTACGGCGTGGGCGCCAGCGCGTTCGTCGGCGCGGACCTGCAACAAAAACTGCACCGGATCGGGCTGACGTCGTTCTCCTGGTCGGACGCGCACGTGATGCTCACCAGCGCGGCCCTGCTGGAGGAATCCGACATGGCGATCGGTATTTCCCACAGCGGGACGACCGTCGACACCGTGCAGGCACTGACAGAGGCGGGGCGTCGCGGCGCCCGCACCGTGGCCATCACGAACTTCCCACGTTCCCCCATCGGCTTTGCCGACCACATCCTGACCACAGCGGCCCGCGAGACCACGTTCCGATCGGGTGCGACCGCCAGCCGGCTCGCCCAGCTCACCGTCGTGGACTGTCTTTTCGTCGGGCTGGCCCAGATCCGTTACACAGAGAGCCGTTCGGCCCTGGAGACCACCTACGAGGCGGTCCGTGGGCTGCGGATGAACAACGACCGTGGACGCCGCGGCAGCGGCGACGACAAGTAAAGGAAGAGCACGGGTGCGGACCGAACAGGAGAGCGCTGTGCACGACGGTGAACACACCTCGGCGGAAAGACCTCAGCCCGCTCGGGCAAGTACCGAGGACGACCGGGGTGGTGAGGCCGTGATCGTGCGTTCTCCCACCGAGGAGCGCAACTCCGACACCTATGACATCGATCTGCTCCCGACCCTTGACGTTCTCCGCCTGATCAACGTCCAGGACGCCGTGGTTCCCGAGGCGGTCGGTGCGGTGCTGCCCGAGTTGGCGCATGCGGTGGAGCTGGGTGTCCAGGCCCTGGGCAAGGGCGCTGCCATCCACTATTTCGGTGCGGGCACCTCCGGGCGGATCGCTTCTCAGGACGCCGCCGAGCTACCACCCACCTACGGCATACCCCCCGAGTGGGTGGTGGCCCACCACGCCGGCGGGGGTGAGGCACTCACACATGCGGTCGAGGGGATCGAGGACGACTGGGAGGCCGGTCGGGCCGACGCGGAGTGCCTTGCCCCGGGTTCCCTGGCCGTCGGGTTGGCTGCCAGTGGGCGTACACCGTACGTGGGTGGTGCGTTGGAAGCTGCTCGGGAGCGGTCCGCGCACACCGTGCTCATCAGTGCGAACACGAGCGCGCCGCTCGCCGAGAACGTGGATGTGCACGTAGGTATGTCCACGGGTGCGGAGGTCATCGCCGGTTCCACGCGGATGAAGGCCGGAACGGCTCAAAAGCTTGCCCTGAACGCGTTCTCCACTGCGGTGATGGTCCGTATGGGCCGTACCTACTCCAATCTGATGGTCGGGGTGGACGCCACCAACGGCAAACTGCGAGGGCGGGTGGTCACCATCTTGACCCAGGCCACCGGGCTCACGGAGGAGCAGTGCTCCGAAGCGCTCACCGCGGCCGACGGGGACACCAGGGTGGCGTTGGTGGCGTTGCTCGCCGAGGTGGACGTGGACCGGGCGGTCCAGGCGCTCGACCACGCCCACGGTCGGGTTCGGCAGGCATTGGAGGGGTTGAGTGGGCCCGGTCAGGGGGCTTTGCCGTAAAACCGAGTGCACGGCCGAAAAACCACGGAAGGACCGGGGGTTTTCGGCCGTGCCGAGTGGGTGGTGTGTTCAGCCTCGGTCGATCGCGGTGCCGATGAGACCGATCGGCGGGCTGCCCAGGTCGAGCAGGGCCCGGTGGAAGCGGGGCAGGGAAAATGCCGAACCCCATTCCTTGCGGGCACGTTCACGCAGGCGCAGGATTTCCAACTTGCCCCAGGTGTAACGGCCATAGGTCGGGTCGAAAGTGGCCCGGTGGGCCTCGGAGAGCGCTGCCCGGCCCCGTAGGGGTGTGTCCTGTGCGAAGCGGGCGGCGCCCTGTTCCACGGTCATCTCTTCGGTGTGGACTCCGATGGCCACCGACAGGCGGGTGACCCGGATGAGTGCTTCCACCCACACACCGATCTCGTAGTGGTCGGGGGTCCACTCGGTACCGTCGAGAAAGTCCTCGCCGGCGACCCGTTCGGCGGCGTAGGCGCCGAAGCCTTCCTCCAGGAGCATCTCCTCGGCGTAGTGTGCCCACCCTTCGGCGAAGGTCATGGAGTGCAGCGCGCGGCGTACCGGGCTTTGCAGGGTGCGCATGTGTCGCCAGTGGGAGAAGTGTCCGGGGGCGACCTCGTGGACGCTCACGGCGGGCAGGGTCGTGTGGCTGAATATTTCCAGCCACTCTTCTGCCTCCTGGGGTGACCACGCCGGGTCGGGCGGGGTGACGAAGTAGTACGAAGGTGCTTCGGCCTCCCAGGGGCCGCCGCCCGACATCATCGCGGTGACCCAACGCTGCGATTCCGGTGATTCCTCCACGCGGCATTCCCCGTCGTCGACGAGCACCAGGTCACGTTCGGCGGTGAAGTCCAGTACCAGTCGGGTCCATCCGCGTGCGGCTGTCAGGACCTGGTCGGCCGCGGGGTGACTTCGGGTCAGTTCCTGCGTGAACTCGTCCGGGTCCTGCCCGGGGGCCAGGCGCCCGGCCGCCTCGGCGAGCCCTGCCCGAAGTCGGACACGTTCGGTGTCGGCCCAGGAGGCCAGTTCGGTCAGGTCCACCTTCGTGGCCTCGGAGACTCCCATGAGTTCGCCGAGGGCCTTTTCGCCGAGTGCTGTCCTGTGGGTCCCTTCCCTTGCCGCGTGGTCGACGTGGGCGAGCAGGCGGGAGTGTGCGCTCAGGGCTGCTTCACGCACGTCGTCGGGTGCGTTGTCGGGAAGGTTCGCGGCGGCCCCCGCGATGGCCTCCCGTACGGAGCGGGCCACCGGTGCCGGTATGCGATCGAGGGAGGCCAGGGCGTTGTCCACGACCTGTGGCCATCTGCGTAGGTGTTCGATGCGGGCCCGGTCACGCTCGTCCTGGGGTGCGTACGGGCGGTCGTAACCGGCCAGGTCGAGTTCGTGGGCGTGCAGGAGGGGGTTGGAGCGGTGCAGTTCCAGTTCCGCGTATTCGTGGCGCAGGTTCCGCTCGAACGCGCTCGCGTGTGCCTCGTCGTGTGGGTCGTCGAAGGGTGTGCCTCCGAGTGTTTCCACTCCCGCGCGTACCCCTTCGGGGGACAGGTCGGCGACCTTTCCGTCGTAGGCGTGCAGTCCCGCCATTTCCCGCATGGTTCCGGGCAGGAAGTCGGCCACGGCACGCAGACGTGCTGGGAGCTCCTCGATGTGGGTGGTGGACGTCGATGGTGGCTGTTGGCTCAAGTCGAGAACCCCGGAGTGTTCTTGTGTCGTTTCGTGCCGGCGTCCACCGGGCCGCTTCTTGGTGTGTGCACACGTGTGGAGTACGACCGGGTGGGGCTTTGCACATCGGTCCTGCGAGAGACTATCCGGATGGTCCTTTCCTTCCGAAGTCTTTTCGGAAC
>DXDP01000127.1 GCA_019115445.1 Candidatus Nocardiopsis merdipullorum | reverse complement strand
GCAGTACCGGCACGTCGGAAAGATCGTCGTCACGGTCGCTGACCGCAACGACCATCCGTGAAGAGCACGGGCATATTTTCAGGGGATGAAGGGGCCCACGGCGATTGGACACACCCCGGCCGGACCTCTTGCCCGGCCCCGAACACGTGGAGCCTTTCCACGTGATGTATGTGCGCTCCACGGGAACGAAAGGGAACCATGCCCAAAACACCACATCCTTCGGCCGACCCGGACACAGATCTTCCCCAGGCGTCCGTGATCACCTGCGAGGTTCCCGGAACGTTCGCCTGGGGTGTGCTGCACGAACGACACCCAGCACTGATCCGCAAGATCCGCGACGCCTTTCCGTTGCCCGCCGAAAACCTCGAACGGCTCGCAGCGCTGTTGGAGGAGGCCACCGGCGGGGTCGTCGAACCGCTCGGTGAGCACGCGCACGATCATCGTTCCTGGCAGACCTGGGGGATGGCCGACCATGTCGGAACCCCTTGGTCGCACCTGCCGTTCTTGTGGGCGGAGAGCTACTTCTACCGGCGTCTTCTGGAAGCTTGGGGTTATTTCGCCCCAGGACCCTGGCAGGGTGTCGACCCCTTCGCACCGTTCAAGCGGGCCGAACTGTTCGACACCGAGACCACCTACGAGGTCCAGGCACTGGACACACTTGCGGACCTGGACCCGCAGGAACGGGGCAACGCCCTCCTTCAGTCATCGGTGTGGGGAAACCGGGCCGACCTCAGCTTCCAGATATTGGCGGAAAGCGCAGATTCTCCCGCTCAGGTCTCCGAGTTGGTCGTCGACCACTCCGAAAGTTTGTGGGAGCTGCTGGACAACCGTTCGGGTGGTCGGGTCTGCCTGGTCGCCGACAACGCCGGCCGTGAGTTGTTGCCGGACCTGGTACTGATCGACGAACTGCTGACCACAGCACGCGCTTCCGAGGTCGTGCTGCACATCAAGTCGCATCCGTACTACGTCTCCGACGCCACCATGGTGGATGTCCTGGATTGTTTGCGACACCTGTGTGGTGCGCAAGGGACGGCACAAAGGGTCGGTGCACGGCTGTGGCGGGCGATGGAACAGGGGCGCTTGCACGTGCGTGCCCATGCTTTTTCCTGTGCCCCCTTGCCGTACCGGGACATGCCCGAGGACCTGGCCGAAGACTTCGCCACGGCCTGCCTGACGATCATGAAGGGTGATCTGAACTATCGGCGTCTGGTCGGTGACCGCTACTGGCCCGCCACGACCCCCTTCGAAGCCGTCACCGCATACTTCCCGGGGCCGGTCGTGGCGCTGCGTACGCTGAAATCCGACGTCGTGGTCGGACTGGAGCAGAACACGGTCACGACCTTGGACGACAGCGGTCTGGAATGGCGCACCAGTGGGACACACGCGCTGGTACAGCTTCGTGAGTAAGACCCTTCACGGCACTTCGCAAGGTGAGCCGGTGGGAACCGTCCCCTCTTCGCGCGCTCAGCAGGCCGTGCCGGGGATTTCCGCCCCGGCACGGCCTGCGCGGAGGAAACCTCCACACCTGTGAGAATGCTTTCTCGGGCCGTCCGTCTTCGATGAGGCGTGGACGCTTCGACGAGGCCGACCGGCTGACGAGTACAGTAAGTAACATCCTCGTCCGCATGCGTGACGGCGATGTTGGCCTCCACACGGGTATGTGGTGGCCCGCCGAGCACAGATCTGGTGAAAAGGCATGTAGGTGCTGAACCGTTTGGTCCACACCGCAGGGCAGTGGTCGGCCCGAAAAGTTTCGACGGTGCTGAAACGCCTGCGCGACAACATGTGGCTGGTGCTGCAGTGCGCCATCGCCGCGACCGTGGCGTGGATCGTCGCGGGTGGTCTCATACAGGACCACTCGCCGTTCTTCGCGCCGATCGCCGCAGTCATCGCACTCAACACCGTGGGCGGAGAGCGCGGGAGCAACGCCGTACGGATGCTGTTGGGTGTGGTCATCGGCATCCTCGTCGGTGAGCTGTCGATGGCTCTGACCGGCAGCGGATACGGGACGATGGTGGTCGCCATCGCCGTGGCGATGATGATCGGGGTCACCCTCGGAGCCACACGCTTGGTGCTGGCCCAAGCGGCGTCCGGGGCAATCATCACACTGGCCTTCGCCGACGGACAGATCGGGATGAGCCGACTCACCGACGCACTCGTCGGTGCGGGTGTGGCACTGGTGATGAGCCAGCTGCTTTTTCCTTCACGTCCGGCGGCCCGCCTGCGACGTATCGAGACCGAAGCCCTGCAGGAGATCGTCCGTTTGCTCAACGCGATGGGCCGTGCGCTTCAGGAGGACGAGGATCCTTCCCTGAGTACGGTGAACCGCCTGAGCGCTCTGAGCCGGCCGATGGCCGACCTCAGCCGTGCGCAGGAGAACAGCCATCGCAGTATGCGGTGGAGCTCCGCACGGTGGGCCAGCCCCGAACCCCTGGCATACGAGGACGAAAAGGTCGACCGACTCATCATCCTCAGTGAGAGCTGTCTGGCCCTGGCACGCACCACAGCCGCCATGGGCAAGTCGGAGCGTCGACGGATCGCATCGGTGGTGTGGGAGATGGCTGCGGTCCTGGATGTCCTCGCAGGTGACCTCGGAGACCGAGAAGCACGTCAGCGCGCGGTCGCCCTGGCACTCGACGCGGCCCAACCGTTCAGTGACGGCACGGCCGATGACCCCGTGACCGCCTCCGCACACCTGTCGGTGCAGATGGTCGCCACCGACATCATGCTGTTCGCCGGGGTCGACGAACCCGAAAGTGTGGCGCAGGCACTGTCGGGGGAGGAGGACCAGCCACGGGTCACCCATCCGAAAACGGAATCGCTGTTGCCGTGGTTGCGTCGCAGGCATTCCGGTTCCGGGTCCCGCAGGCTTTTCCGGCGCCGCTGACGCAAGTGCGGCCCACCTCCCCGAAAACGGTGTGATGGGCCGTTGCAACGTGTCCACGAAGGCCACTTCTCCTCCCGACCGGGAAAGCAACGGTTCTTCAGTGCTCAGACCCGATAACGCAGATACACCACCCCCGAATCGAAGGTGTGGGTCTCGACCAGGTGCAGATCGAGGGGGGTTTCCAGCTCCGGGAAGAACGGTGTGCCGCCGCCGAGGACGACGGGAAAGACGAACATCCGATACTCATCGACCAGGCCGTGCCGGATGAGTTCGGCCGCCAAGGTGGGGCCACCGACGTCCATGTCTCCTTCCGTGTCCTGCTTGAGACGAAAGACCTCTTCGACGGCGTTCTTTCTGATCAGCCGGCTTCCCCAATCGGCCTGCTCCAGGGTCTTGGAGAACACGATCTTGGGTGTGGCCCTCCAGATACGCGCAAAATCCACATCGGCCCGTGGATTTTCGGGACGGTCCTCGACGGTGGGCCAGTGGTCGACCATGAGCTCATACAGTCTTCGCCCGTACAAAGAGGCGACCAGATCGCGCGCCTGGATGTTGACGAAGCGATGGAGCTGTGTATCAGGGGTGGACCAGTCGAGTCCGCCGTCGGATGTTTCGACGAACCCGTCGAGTGACACAAACATCGAGTAGATGAGCTTTCCCACCAGGCACCTCCGGAAGGTTGACGGTCAATGGTCCCCGAAGCGGGGCTCTTGCAGAGACAGACCGACCGTGAGGGCAAAACTCATCGTGGACACGGTGCACACCCCAGGGCTGTTGGCCCCCGCACCGAAGGTGCTCGTGCCTCACCAAGCCTTTTCACAGCAGGGCGTGGCCGTGGGCGGACACGAGCGGGGCCAGGTCGGGAACGCCGAAACAGGAACGCAACTCTTTGAAGCGGATCGCCTTGTCCTCACCGAAACGGGCGACGGAGGCAGCGTAGGTGTCGGCGGAGACGAACACCGGGGGAGTGCGTTTGCTGTGGAACTTGTCCGCGTACATCACCAGCTCCTCCTCGACGGTCTCGGCCAGGTGGTCCGCCTCGGGAAGAGGCAACCCCTGGTCACGGATGTCCTTGCGGGTCAGTCCCATTCCGGTGTGGTGTGAGCAGAACCGACACAGAGTTTCGGGCAGCCCTTCCTCGGCCAGAATCTGGTGCCCGAGCACCCCGTGGCTCACATAGCGGGTGTGGTCGAGTCGACCGGAGCGGTCGTAGAGGCGGTAGACACCGATGTCGTGCAGCAAACACCCGGCCCGCACCAGTGCACGGTCCAGGGTGAACCCCGAGCGGTCGATCAGCTGCTCGGCGATCGCGCACACGATCGTGCAATGAGTGAAGACCAGGTCGAATGCTTTGCGTGTGGGCGCGTACTTGTGGTGCAGTGCACGGATCTCTTCGTCGCTCGGAACGATCATGCCCTCGACGGTAACCGGCACCGAAACCTTGAGCAGAACCTCGTGTGTGGTTGTGACGTCCAACCCTGTTGTCAACGGACGACCTGCCAGAAAAACGAGGTGTCGAGCCCGTGTTCGGAATTTTGCGTCCCTGTCGGCACACACTGTCCGACGACCTGGCCAAGGAGTGGATGTCGCACATGTGCGGGCTGTGCCTGGCACTACGTGATGATCACGGTCAGCTCTCCCGGACGGCCACCAACTACGACGGGCTGGTGGTGTCGGTTCTGGCCGCGGCACAGTCCGACGAGTGCGCGAGCACACGCCGGGCCGGGTGCTGCCCTTTGCGGGGGATGCGCGGGGCCCAGGTCGCCAACGGCCCCGGTGCACACCTGGCGGCCACGGTGTCATTGATGCTTGCTTCCGCCAAGATCAGTGACCACATCGAGGACGGGGACGGCCTCTACGCCCGCCGTGGTGTGCGTGCGCTCGCAGGCCGGGTGGCCGAGCACTGGCAGCACAGCGCATCGAAAACAGGTACCGGGCTCGGCCTGGACAGTACCGAACTGGCCACGGTGGTCACCCGGCAGCGTGAGGTCGAAGACGCAGCAGGACCGGGAAGCGACGTTTTGTCGGTGACCCGACCCACCGAGGAAGCCACCGGTGAGGCGTTCGCACACACCGCGGTTCTGGCGGGACGTCCCACCAACACCGAACCGTTGCGAGAGGCAGGACGTCTGTTCGGCCGTATCGCTCACCTGTTGGACGCGGTCGAAGACATCGAGCAGGACAAGAAGAAGAACTCCTGGAACCCGCTCACGGCCACGGGTACCGGGACAGACCGGGCCCGCGAGTTGTGTGACGACGCCCTTCTGGGTGTGCGTTTGGCGTTGGAGGAGGTCGAGTTCGTCGACGACCGCCTGACCCGCGCACTTTTGGTGGGAGAGTTGCACCGCGCCGTCGACCGTGTCTTCTCCCACGGTGGCCACCACGCTCACGGCGGCCGCCCACAGAACACCAACCACCATCATCGAGCCCGTCGCTCGGCCCCGCACGACAACAGCGGCCCCCACGACGACCGGCACGGGAATGGCAAAGACACCGGCACCGGAGGAGGCGGCGGCGAGGACAACTGCTTCATGTCCTGCCTGTGCGAAACCCCCGCAGCGCATTCCCCACCCAAGAAACGGGGCTTCTTCGCCGGTTGTGCGGTGGCACTGTTCATGTGCTGCACCTGTCAGTTCTGCCTCCGTGACCCCCACCCCGGGCCGTGGTCGGGCAAACCTCGAGGTGCCTGCCACCACTCCTTGCACTGTTGTGAGTGCTGCGACAACTGACCCCGGAAGCAAACCACCAGGAGCACAAGTACCACCGGAACCATCCACCTTCTGATGGCGGCGCCCAAGACAGGGACGAACCCGATAAGGCCCGGGAGCCGCTCCCCACAGGCTGTGCACCCTGTACCTCGGGGCCGGTGGCACGCACCGACCCCGAGGTGGCGATGATCGGCCTTGTACGTGCATGCCCCGTACGGTGACCGATCGAGGCTTTGCGGTACGAGCGCTGAAAGGGACCGGTGTCGACAAACAGCAACACGATGGCAACGGTGCTGGCCGATGTGGGCCGGATCAACATGATGTTCACCGTGCAGGAAGGCACGTGCGGCCACGATCTACGCTGCCTGGGCACCGACGGAGACCCCGGCGGACTGTCCCCCGGTGCGCTGGCGGCCGAGGTCGAACGCACCCGCACCCAACTGGGAGCCCAGTTCGGAAAGGACGGCTCCGCCGTGGAGTGGAGAGTGGCTGCCTCCTTGTTCCACCAGAGCCTGGCCAACCGGATTCTTTCCCCCGTCATCGCAGCGGCACTGTGCCACGGGGTGTTGTTGGACGCCCGCCGACTGTATTGGGACCCCGATCGTGCCGGCGGGCTGGTGCTGCACACCGACCAGGAGCACACCGTCACCGGTCCGGCCGCCGACTGGATCGAAAAAACCGTCCTGGATCCACGGTCCGGGGTGATGGGCCGGGCAGAACACGCACTGACCAGGGTGGGTCGGATCGCTCCGGGACTGTTGCGCGGCAACGTGGGTTCGGCACTTGCCGGGGCCGTGGGTGCCCTGGCCCGAGCCAGACCCACCCACCGTGCCCGAGCCGAGGCGTTGGCAGACGACCTGTTGTCCCGCCCCGGCACGGGGCTCTCCGGGACCTTCACCGACCCCACCGGGTTTCGGCGCACGACCTGCTGCCTGTACTACCGGCTCCCCGGCGGTGGGACATGCGGCGACTGCGTGCTGCGCACACACGATCGATGAGGCCCCGTGGGCTCGGCCCCGGTCCTGCACGGCCCGAGCACCAAGGACAGAACCTCCAAGAGAGGATGTGGCCATGACCGCACGGACCAGGATCGCCGCCTTCGAAACCACCGGTGAGGCCGCCGGGGCACTGTTGATCGCCGGAACCACTTCCGACGCCGGAAAAAGCGTGGTCACCACCGGATTGTGCAGGGCCTTTGCCCACCGCGGGGTGCAAGTGGCGCCGTACAAGGCCCAGAACATGTCCAACAACTCCATGGTCTGTCGCGGCCTGGACGGTCACCTGGCAGAGATCGGCCGCGCCCAGTGGGTACAGGCACAGGCCGCCCGGGTCAGGCCGGACCCCACCATGAATCCGGTGCTCCTCGAACCGGGCACCGACCGGCGCAGCCACGTCGTCCTGCTCGGACGCCCCGCCGGGGAACTGGACTCCTTCGACTGGGAATCCGGGCGTCGCCACCTGGGCAGGGTCGCACACTCCGCCTACGACGAGTTGGCCGCCCGCCACGACGTGATCATCGCCGAGGGCGCCGGCAGCCCCACCGAGATCAACCTGCGTGCCGGTGACTACGTCAACATGGGACTGGCCCGGCACGCGAACATGCCCGTGGTGGTGGTCGGTGACATCGATCGGGGCGGGGTCTTTGCCGCACTGTACGGCACGGTGGCCTTGCTCGAACCCGCCGACCAGAAACTGGTCGCCGGTTTTGTGATCAACAAGTTCCGCGGTGATGTCGGGCTGCTCCGCCCCGGACTGGACGAACTCGAACGGCTCACCGGCCGTAGGGTGTACGGCACCCTGCCGTGGGAGCCGGGTCTGTGGCTCGATGCAGAAGACTCCCTTGCCCCGGAAAGCCGTCGAACGGAAGAGACCGCACCACAGGTGGTCGTCGAAGGTGAGGGTCGGGGACAAAGGGCCCGCCGGGTGGCCGTGGTGCGCCTGCCCCGGATCAGCAACTTCACCGATGTGGACGCCCTGGGCCTGGAACCCGACCTGGACGTGGTCTTTGTTTCGAGCCCGCGCGATCTGGCCGATGCCGACCTGGTGGTGCTGCCCGGTACCCGCTCCACCCTTGCCGATCTTGCCTGGCTACGTTCCCGAGGGCTTGACCGGGCACTTGTGGAGCACACCGGCCGTGGCCGACCACTGCTCGGCATCTGTGGCGGGTTCCAGATGCTCGGCACGACCCTGACCGACCAGGACGGTGTGGAGACCGAAGCCGGGATGCACGTGGAGGGTTTGGGACTGCTCGATGTACGCACCGACTTCACCGCCGAGAAGACCCTTGGTCTGCCCTTCGGAAAGGCCTTCGACACGCCCGTGCGCGGCTACCAGATGCACCACGGGCAGGTCACGGTCGGCCGGTCGGAGGAATTCCTGGGCGGTGCCCGCTCCGGGAACGTTTTCGGCACCACATGGCACGGCACCCTGGAAGAGGATGCTTTTCGTGCCGCCTTCCTGGCCGAGGTGCTCGGCAGCGAGCCGTCCGGTGTGGATTTTGCTGCTGCTCGGGAACGGCGCCTGGACCTGCTCGCCGACCTGGTGGAGCAACACCTTGACGTCGATGCGCTACTCACCCTCGTCCACGGAGGCACCCCGACATGAGCACATGATGTGCGGATAGGACGCGGCGACACCTCACCTGTTGCGTCGACGGCTGGAGGTGGTGGCAAGAGCCGCTGAGACAAGTGCGGCGCCAAACCCCACACGTTGGGCCAAGGCCGTGGTGCGTTCGATGTCGGAGGTGGTGGGTGGTCGTCCATCGCCCAGGACGGGGCGGTGTTCGGTGCGGGCACTGTACCGGTTGGTACCGCCCAGACGAAGCCCAAGAGCACCCGCGAAGGACGATTCGACCACACCGGCGTTGGGACTGGGATGGGCTCCGGCGTCGCGCCACCACGTGCACAGGACCGAGCTCGCACGGCCCGGTGCACAGGCGGCCGTCAAAGCCGCGGCCAAACGCGCACCGGGTAGGTTGAGCAGATCGTCCAGGCGCGCAGAGGCCCAACCGAACCGCTCGTACCGGGCACTGCGATGGCCGACCATGGCATCGAGCGTGTTGACGGCCCGGTGGGCCAACAGGCCGGGAACCCCGGCGACCGCACCCCAAAGAAGGGGTGCAACGACCGCGTCGGCCGTGTTCTCCGCCACCGACTCGACCACGGCACGGGACACCTCGTCAGTGTCCAACGCGCTGGTGTCCCGACCCACCAGGGACCTGAGTCGTCGCCGGGCGCCGGGAAGGTCCTCCTGCTCCAACAGCACCCGTACAGCGGCCGCCTCCCGTTCCAGGGAACGACCGCCGAGCACGACCCAGGTGGCCACCGCCGTGACGGTCGTTCGAGCGATCGGGGCACGGGCGGTGACCCGCTCTGCGATGATCCCCAACCCGGTGGCCGCACCCACAAGGAACACCACGTGGGTGACACCGCGTGCCCGTGAGTCGGCGTACAGGCGCTGTTCCAACGCCGTGGCGGCGGAACCGAAAGCAGCCACCGGGTGGAACCGGCGAGGATCCCCCAACCATCGGTCGGCGCCGTATCCCAGGAAAATCCCCGCCGCGCGAGTACTCAGCAATGGCCGTCGCACGAATCCCCCTTCGAGGCGGTCAGTTCGGTGAGAGCGGCCAGCAGATGTCGGGTGATGTCCGGAGGGCGTACCGCCACACGTACCCAGGAGTCATCGAGCCCGGGAAAGGTGTCGGCCCGACGCGCCGCGATGCCGTGTACACGCAAGTGCCCGTGTCCGCCTTCCCCCACCCTGACCAGGACGAACGGGGCACAGGACGGAACGAACCCCAAACCGATCCTGCGAAGCCCGACTTCGAGGAACTCACGCTGATCGCTGAGTGTGCGGGCACGCTCCAACGACTCGGGGACCGCCTCCCGACGGGTACAGGCCACAGTGGCGGCGATCGCGGGCGTGGACACCGACCACGGTGTTTGCGCACGACCCAACCCCTGCACCACGGCCTCGTCCCCCACGACGTATCCGGCCCGAATACCCGGGATCGACCAGTGCTTGGTGAGGCTGCGCAGCACCACCAGCCCTTCGACCTGCTCACCCACCAGCGACTCCGGCTCCTCGGGAACCGCGTCCATGAACGCCTCGTCGACCACGACCAGCCGCCCGGGACGGCACAGTCCACGCAGCGCCGAGGCCGGGTGCAGGACACCGGTCGGATTGGTGGGGTTGCCGATCACCACCAGATCCGCGTCCTCGGGGACGAGCCCCGGGTCGAACACGAAGTCGTCCTCGGCCCTGCAGAGCACGCTCGTGACGGTGTGGCCGGCCTGCTCCAGAGCTGCGTGCGGTTCGGTGAACTGCGGGTGGACCACCACCGGGTGCTGCCACGACCGTAGCCGTGCGATCAAGGTGAATGCTTCCGCAGCCCCCGCCGTCGGCAGCACCTCGGTGACCCGCCGGGTATGTCGGTGCGCGATCGCCACGCGGGCAGGTTCCGGGTCGGGGTAGACATCGATCCGGGACAGGCTCTCGTGCAGGGCCCGGTCGAGCAGAGCAGGACGCTCACCGGTGTAGACGTTGACGGCAAAGTCCAAGAGCCCCTCCCGTGCCTCGACATCCCCGTGGTGCCGCAGCGGATCGGCCACGCGGTCGGCACCGGGTTCAGGGTCCGACCGTGTACGCGAGTCGGAGGAGGGGCGAGCTGTTCCAGACATGGTTGTCCTTCGGTTCAGGGTCTCGTTGGCAAGGGCCCACGGTTGACCTGGCGGTCCGATGATGTCGGAAAGGTCGAGGAACCGAAACTTCCGGGACCCTGGTCAACCCAGGAGAACCTCTGATGGACACTGGGGCCATGGCGATCATCTACAGGGCAAACCTTGTCCCGGACAAACCGACTCTGCTCCAAACATGGCTCGACAGGCAATCGTGGGTGGACGATGGTCCCGGCCAGATCCTGGGCGCATACAGGTTCGACGACCCGGACGGAAAGGTCGGGGTGGAGGTGTTTCTGATTCGATGTGGCAGACAGCTGCTCCACGTACCTTTGACCTACCGGGGTGAGCCCCTCACAGGTGGTGAAAAACACCTGGTCGGGACCGTGGAACACTCTGTACTGGGAACACGCTGGGTCTACGACGGCACCGAGGACGAAGTCGCGGTCGCCTGTTTTCGACGAGCCCTGACAGGTGAGCAGGAACAAGCCGAACTGCAGATCTGGAACGAGGACCGCCTCGTGGAGATCGAACAACAACAGGTCGTGATTTCCCGGCACATCGACGCCGACGACGCTCGAAACGGGGCAGACCAGAACATGGAAGCAAAGACCGTGATCCCGCGTGTGTTGGGGGAGGAGATCAACGGCAAGGCACAACTTCTCGCTCGGTGGGGCGAGGAACAGGCGGTGGTTGCGGCCCTGATCTAGTTCGCCGCTTCTTCCCCGGCCGACGGGGTGGCTCACAGAACCTGCTGTGCACCTGTGGGGGAGGCCGGGTGGGACCACCAGCCGGCCGGGGAACCACGCACAACCTCAAGGGCCGGTTCTGCCCCGGCCAAGGTGCTCCGCGCCGTGGGCGGTCACGCTTTTTCGGCCAATCACGGGTGTGTGCCCTGGCCACGGGCAGGATCCTTCGATGTGCTGTCCACGTTCGCGGAAAATCGGTGTCGAAGGGGGAGCGCGTGCACCAGGACAAGAGCGAACAGGAACGGGCCTACGCCCTGATCGATCTGGGTGATGAAATCATCACCGCTCGAGCGTTGCAGATCGCGGCGGAGTTGAAAATCGCCGACCTCCTGGCGGCTGGGCCCTGCTCCGTCGAGGACCTTGCGGGGCAGACCGACTCCGAAGCAGGGGCCCTGCACCGCATGATGCGACTGCTGGCCTCCCGGGGTCTTTTCCGCGAGGTCGAACCCGGCGTCTTCGAACTCACCGGAAAGGGCGGCCCGCTCCGCTCCGACCACCCGCTCTCTGTGCGTTCCGTGCTGACCTTGACAGGGGCGGTGGCCCCCGTGGTCATGGACGGGGTCCACCACAGCCTCCGCACGGGTGAGGCCACCTTCCCCGCTGTGACGGGCCAAGACATCTACGACCACATGGTGCAGCACCCCGAACAAGGACGCCTGTTCGACGAGGCGATGCAAGAACTGACCCGCGTTGTGACCCCTGCCGTACTCGATGCCTACGACTTCTCGGAAGCCTCCCGGATCATCGACGTCGGAGGTGGTTCGGGGGCTTTGCTGAACGCGATCCTGCACCACGAGCCCGAGGCCAACGGAATCGTCTTCGACACCCCCAGGGT
>DXDP01000126.1 GCA_019115445.1 Candidatus Nocardiopsis merdipullorum | reverse complement strand
GATGGACCTTCCCGATGCATGTGACCGTCGGTGCGCTACTGGTCCGCTGCGACACCGAGATCCTGCTGGTCGATCATCGTGCGTACGGGATCCTGTTGCAGCCCGGAGGCCACCTCGAACCCACTGACACCACGCTGATCGGAGCCGCGTTGCGCGAATTGGTCGAAGAGACCGGTGTCGACCCCGAAAAGATCTCTCCTGCCTCGCAAACCCCCGTTTACATCGAGTACGGCCCAGTGCCGGCCAGACCGGAGAGAAACGAACCGGAACACCATCACCTGGACATCGGATTCTCTTTCACCACGACGCACGCGGACGTGGGGCGTATCCAGGTTTCCGAGGTGAACGGTGCCGCCTGGTACCCACTCGACGTGGCCGAACGTCTGGTCGGGTCGCGCATCGCGCGAGCAATTGAGGCACCGGGACGGATCGGTTGACCTGGTCACCACCCGTCCCATGTCAGGTCGGTGGACAGGGCCACATGACTCTGTGAGCTCACTTCGAGTTGGGTTTTTGCCATGCTCGGTCCTCGGTGGCCGAGGAAACACCCGGGGACCACGGTGATGATTCAGGTGTTTTCCCTGGAACCCGAGTTGGGGGGAGATGCGTCCCAGCACGGGAAAACACACCAGTGGAAGGAGCCCGCCGTGGACCAGCTGCCACCCCCGAAGTCCCGTGACCAGCCGTGGCCGTCGCCCGACGCGATGTTCGTCGACCTTGGACGCGGAGGACTGGGGTGTTCGCTGACGGCCCTGGTGCTGTTGCTCTTCTTCACCACATGCGCGACCGCCGGTGCGCTCTGGCCCGAGCAGATCCTCACCAACGGCGGAGCCGGCGGGGAGCGGACCATCGCCACGGTGATCGCCGTGGTCTTCGGTGTTCTCAGTGTGGCGATGGTGTTGATGTTGATCCCCACCCTGAAAACACACGGGTTGGCTGTGGACCGCTCCGGGCTGTGGTTCGTCACGAAGAAGACGGCCGAGGTCGTTTCCTGGGAGCAGGTGCGCGCGCTCGGGGGAAGCTACAAAGTGAAGCAGCGCACGTACAAACGCGGCGTGGGGGCCAAGCTCGGCCAGGAGCTCGCCCGCTCGGCCCTCACCGATCAAGGGCGGATACTCCACTCCATCGAGGTGTTCCTGCACGATCCACACGCGGTCGCCGGGCGAAGGCCGTTCGATCAGCACCTGCGCCTGACCCAGGACGAAGCACCTCCCACACCGGGGTTGCCCCACTCACGCCTGCGGTTCGTGTGCCGAGACACCGACCACTACCGCAAACTGGCGGCCCACCTGTCCCAGGGGATGCCGCACCTGTGGGTCGGTGAGTACCAACGCCGAGGCGCCTTTTGAGGACGACCGACGAAGGCACGTGCCGAAAGTTCTTCCTCCGCTCCCCCACCGCGTGCGCTCCGTATGTTCCGCCCATCAGTGGCGACAGCTCCCACATTCGGACAAAAGAAGCACTTCGGTGGTCCACGGTGGTGTGTGATTGCGATACTGGAGCGATGCCGGTGATTGGTGAGGGAGCGTGGCTGTGTCCGACGAACGGGAGAACCTGACCTATGAGCTTTTCGGTACCGCCGTGCGTGACCTGGCGCGGGCGGTCGCCGAGGACGGCTTCGCACCGGACATGATCCTGTCGATCGCCCGCGGAGGGCTCTTCGTCGCAGGGGGTCTCGGCTACGCGTTGGACGTGAAGAACCTCCACGTGTTGACTTCCTCCCCCTCCTGAAGGAAGGGGATTTTGGAACGACCTAACGGTGGTTCGAGGCTCGCGCCCCGTCACGGGTCGCCCCGTGGCCTTCCTGCTTCGGCGCCGACCGCCCCGTCCGGGAGGACTCCCGTTGAGGTCTTACACCAGCTCCCCAGGCAGATACCGCCAGCCCGGCGGCCTTGATGTTGACCGCCGCGTTCACATCGCGATCATGAGTCACCCCGCACCCACAGGTCCACTCACGCACGTTCAGCGGCAGCTTCTCCTGGAGTTTTCCGCACGCCGAGCACAGCTTGGAGGAAGGAAAGAACCGGTCGATGGCAACCAGCTCCCGCCCGTACCAGCTTGCTTTGTACTCCAACATGGTGCGCAACTCGGTCCAGGACGCGTCCGAGATCGCGCGGGCCAGGGAATGGTTGCGGACCATGTTGCGCACGGAAAGATCCTCGATCACGACCACTTGGTTTTCGCGGACGAGTCGAGTGGACAGCTTGTGCAGGAAATCCTTCCTGCGGTCGGTGATGCGGGCGTGCACCCGGGCCACCTTCTTACGGGCCTTGTCCCGGTTCGCGGACCCTTTCTGCTTGCGGGACAGCTCTCGCTGGGCCTTGGCCAGCTTCGCCCGGTCCCTGCGCTCGTGGCGCGGGTTGGTGACCTTCTGGCCCGTGGACAGGCTCACCAAGCTGGTGATGCCCGCATCCAGTCCCACCACCTGATCGGTGGGGGTGTGGTGGGCGATCACGTCCTCGCACAGGATCGACACGTGCCAGCGCCCGGCACTGTCCTTGGACACTGTCACTGTCGTGGGCTGCGCACCCTCTGGCAGCGGCCGCGACCACACGATGTCCAACGGCGCGCTCATCTTCGCCAAGGTGAGTTGCCCGTCGCGGTAGGTGAACCCCGACCGGGAGTACTCCGCCGACGCCTTGGACTTCTTGCGGGACTTGAACCGCGGGTGCCCGGCCCGCTTGTCGAAGAAGTTCCGAAACGCCGTCTGCAAGTGGCGAAGCCCTTGCTGGAGGGGGACCGAGGAGACCTCGTTCAAAAACGAAAGGTCGGGGTCCTTCTTCCACTCGGTGAGCGCGGCCGAGGCCTGGTTGTAGGTGATCCGCCGCTGCTGGGTGAACCAGGCCGTGGTGCGTTCGGCCAGAGCGCGGTTGTAGACCAGGCGCACGCATCCGAAGGTGCGCGACAGCTGTCCTGCCTGCGCATCCGTGGGATAGAAGCGGTACTTGAACGCCCGCTTCACCGTGCTCCTGGCCATGCTTCACAACCTAGCAGATTTTTTGTAAGTTCCTGACGGGAAGGAGAAAGGCGTTTCCTCCCC
>DXDP01000125.1 GCA_019115445.1 Candidatus Nocardiopsis merdipullorum | reverse complement strand
GGAGACCGTGGGGTTGCCGCACAAGGGCCGCCGTGTTCGAAGCCCCCACACCGACGATCCGGTCACCTTGTCGGCTTACGCCGAGGAGTTGCGTGCCCTGTGCCGCTACGCGGGGCTGTTGCCGGCCGTCGAAGACCCCGAGCCGTGGTCATGGGAGATCGCCGTGGCGGTGGCCCACCTGCCGTACCGCACACTGACGCGCCTGGCCGACCGGGTCGCCGCGCTCACCAAGGCCCAGCGACAAAGCGTGATCGCCGTGGCCTCGACGCATTCGATGCAGGCCGCCGCCGACAGTGTGTTCGTGCACCGCAACACGTTGTTGCAGCGTGTGGACCGGATCGCGACGATCACCGGTCTGGATCTTCGCCGCCCGGACCAACTCGCCTCGCTGCACATGGCTCTCTACGCCCATCGCGCATTGGGCACCTTGCACACCCCGGCCACGTCGAGTACCGGAAAAACTGGGCAGAGCACCGTCGATGTGCACCGATTTTCTTCCTAAGCTCTCGTTCATGTCCTCCGTATCGAGCAAAGCCCCCTTCCGTGTCGCGATCGTCCCCGACTCCTTCAAGGGCAGTGCGTCCGCGGTGGATGTCGCCGAAGCGATGGCCCGGGGCGCCCGAGAGGCCTTCGCCGACCATGAAGTTCCCGTCACCGTGGAGACCCTGCCCTTCGCCGACGGTGGCGAGGGCACCCTGGACGCGCTGCTCGGTGCCTGGGGCACGAGTGCGCTCACGGTGGAGACCGTCGATGCCCTCGGGCGACCCAACCGTGCCCGATACGGGTTGTCCCCCGACGGCACCATCGGCATCGTCGAGGCGGCCGAGGCCAATGGGCTCCCCGGTGTCTCCGACGTTCCGCCACAGCCACTCTCCGCGACCACCAGGGGAGTCGGCCCGGTGGTGACAGCGCTGCTCGACGCAGGTGTCGAAGAGATCCTGTTGTGCATCGGGGGTTCGGCGACCACCGACGGGGGGACCGGGCTGTTGAGCGCGCTCGGGGCACGCTTTTTGTGCGCCGATGGCTCCGAACTCCCCGATGGGGGTGGTCGGCTCGGTGATCTGGCCTTCCTCGACCTCGAAGCGCTCGACCCGCGAGCCCGGGCCGTGCGTTGGCGTGTCGCGTGCGACGTCACCAACCCGCTGGTGGGGGAGAAAGGGGCTGCCACCGTCTTCGGTCCCCAAAAAGGTGCCGGCCCCGAAGAGGTGCGAATGCTCGACGCCGGGTTGGTGCGTCTTGCCGATGTCCTGACCGAGGTGACCGGAGAGGATGTCCGTGATCGCGCCGGTATGGGTGCCGCCGGTGGCATGCCCGCCACCCTGACCACGATCCTGGGGGCCGAGGTTCTTCCCGGGGCACGCATGGTCGCCGAGGTCCTGGGCGCCGAGGAAATACTCTCCGGGGCCGACCTGGTCCTCACCGGGGAGGGACGGTTCGACGAACAGTCCCTCAACGGAAAGGTCGTCGACGCGGTGCGTCGACTCACCCCCTCCTCCGTTCCCGTTGTGGTGATCGCGGGCAGTGTCGTGCTCACTGAGGAGGAGCTGCGCCGTTCGGGGGTGACCGCGGCCTTCTCGATCGCCCGGGGTCCACGGTCCTTGGAGAGGATGCGGAAGGAGACCGTTTCAGCCCTTGCGTGGACGGCGTTCAATTGCTGCCGTCTCCTGTGGCACGGGTTCGTCTCTCAGCTGTCAGGTCGGGGCGAAGAACAGGGGTGAACAACCTTCGTCCCGTGCCTGGTCCCGGGGTGGAAGGTGCGGGGGTCTGCCCCGGACACTGTCACTCCCGACTTTCACCAAGAGGGCCAAAAGTCCTTCTGTGCCGAGGATTCCGGTCCATTAGGCTGTGCTCACATGGCCCTCAGAGCACAAGCTTCGCAGGAGGTTTTCGTCGGTACGGATGACGCCGACGAGCTGACCGGGGCACTCTCCGACTTCTTTCGCGTCCCGGTGACACCTCGCGAGTTCGTCCTTCCCGGCCGGACTCGGATCGCGGTCGATTTCGCCGATGGTGGGGACCCGCCGAGTGTCCTGATCCAAAGGTCGCCCCTACGCGGCCAACTCAAATCGGCGCAACGCAACAAGGCCATCGCGGACGCCTTCAAACTCTCCTGGCTTCGTGACCAGCATTTTCCCTCGGCGTACACCTTCGTGCTGTTGGGTTCTCCGTTCGCCAGGATGTTTGCTCAGGGCACCTGGTTGACCAAAGCCTTTGCCGCTCACCGCATATCCGTTCTCTTGGCGAACGAACAACGCAACATCAACCTTCTCGATACCCTTTCGTTGCCCTAGGTTCATCGGCGCTACACATGGCGTCCCTACCTTGATGGCGTCACGTAATCCCCGCGGGCCGCCGCTCCCCCACTTCCGCCCGCTCTCCAATGACATCCTTGGTACCCCTGTGCCAAGTTCCAGCACCTTGGAGGGTAAGACCCGTGGGCAAACGTCGTCACGTACCGCTTTCGATCGACCACCCGGCATGACCGGCGGTCATATCGAGGTACACGGACTCACCAAGACCTACGAGGGCGCTTCCCGAGCCGCCCTGGAGTCCGTCGATCTGACCGTGCCACACCGCCGCTTCGTCAGCCTCATCGGCCCCAGCGGCTGCGGAAAATCCACACTGCTGCGCGTCATCGCCGGCTTGGAGAGCTTCGACTCCGGAGAGGTGAACCTCTTCGGTGCCACACCCCGCGAACTGTGTCGCCGCAAAGCGCTCGGCCTGGTCCCCCAGACCCCCGCCCTGCTGCCCTGGCTCACCGTCCGTCAGAACGTGGCTCTGCCCACCCGGATCAACCGGCGCGCACGGCGCTCGGCAGAATCCCCCGACACGCTCTTGCGTTCCGTCGGCCTGGAGGACGCCGCGAACAGGTACCCGCACGAACTGTCCGGAGGCATGCTCCAGCGCGTGGCCATCGCCCGCGCCTTCGGGCTACGGCCGGACGTGCTGCTCATGGACGAGCCCTTCTCCGCCCTGGACGAGTTCACCCGCGAAGCACTCCAACTCCAACTGCTGGAGCTGTGGCAGCGCCGTGCGACCACGGTCGTGTTCGTGACGCACTCGGTCCACGAGGCGATCACGCTCTCCGACGAGATCGTCGTGATGTCCGCACGCCCAGGACGGGTCCACCGGGTCCTGCCCGTCGACCTACCGCGTCCCCGTGATCGCCAGGTCGTGACCGGACCCCACATGTATGCCTTGGAGAGCGACGTCCGCGTCTGCCTCCAAAGCGCCTGGGAAGCCGGTGCCGCACCCGATGACCTCATACCTCTCTGAGAGGAGATCCTCGGTCATGGCAGCCCCCGCTCCCACCCGTGACGGAGCCTCCGTACGCCCCGCCGTACCCCGCCGTCCCCGACGGTCCCTGCCGTTGCACCCCCGCGTATGGCTACCCACCACCGTGCTGGTGGTCATCCTCGGTGTGGCCTGGAGCGTCATCGCCGATGCCCACCCCTACATCCTTCCCCGGTTGTCCGAGGTCGGGTGGACCCTGGTGGACGAACCCCTGCTGTTTCTCGAAAACACCTGGTCCACTCTGCAGATCGCCCTGACCGGTGTGGCCTCCGGCGCAGGCAGTGCTTTTCTGCTCGCCCTGCTGATGTCGGAGATATCGATGGTCCGGCGTGCACTCATGCCTCTTGCCGTGGTCCTGAACGTCACACCCGTCATCGCGATCACCCCGGCCCTGGTCGTGGCCTTCGGGTTCGGAATGACACCCAAAGTCGTGGTCACCGCGATCATCACGTTCTTTCCCGTGTTGATCAACGTGACCACCGGGCTGCGCTCGATCCCGACCCCGGTTCTGCACGTCTTCGAGACGCTGCACGCCTCCCGTACGGAGGTGTTGTTCCGGCTGCGGATCCCCAGCAGTTTGCCCTACACCCTCGCGGCCCTGCGCGTGGTGTTCCCCCTGTCCGTGGTGGGTGCCGTGGTCGCGGAGTTCGTCGCCGCCGGCTCTTCCGGGGGCCTGGGAACGATGATCCGCAATTCCGCCGCCACCGCCCGCCTGGACCACGTTTACGCAGCCATCGCCTGCTTGGCAGCGATGGGCGTGCTGTTGCTCGTGCTGGTCACAGTGGTCGAACGGCGGCTGCTCTTTTGGCACGAGTCACAGCAGACCCCCTCCTGATGAACGGAAAGCACATGTTCTCCAGAACACAACCCCTTGTTCGACCTCTGCGTTCGGCCGCCGGCCTTGCCACGATCGCCTTGTTGACCTCGGCGTGCGGGGCAGGTGCCCAAAGCGATGAGGCCGACAGGACCGCGGTGGTGATCGACGAAGAACGCTGCCGGACCAACTCCGAACTCGGCACGCTGACCTACATCACCGGGTACCACTACCAGGCTTCCGTCACCCAACTCGAGGTGATCGCGGCCGACGCGCTCGGTTTCTTCGACGCGGTGTGCCTGGACATCGAGATCCAGCCCGGCAACGGCGACGTCATGGGCAACGCCCAACTGGTCTCCGCCGGTACCGCCCACTTCACCCCCACCAGCAACGAAGCCGAGATCTTGCAGGCCAACGTGCGCGACCACGAGATCCTCGGCGTGGCCACCTACGGCCACGTCCCCATTTCCTCCCTGATCACCGGGCCGGACGTGGAAGATCTCACCGAACTCGAGGACGCCACCATAGGCCACCAGAGCATGCTGCCCGCCCCGTTGGAAGCCATGCTCGAAGCGGCCGACGTCGACATCGACAGCATCGAACAGGTCGAGGCGGGTTATGACCCGAGCGTTCTGCCCCGTGACCAGGTACAGGCGCTCACAGGTTTCCGCTCCAACGAACCACACCAGCTCGACGCCATGGACGAGGAGTACGTCGAATGGCTCCCCGAGGACTTCGGCGTGGTCGGATCGTTCGGCGTGATGACCACCAACCCCGAATGGGCGGAGGAGAACCCGACCGCCGTCGAGGACTTCCTGCGCGCGGTCGCGCACGCCTTCGACCATTGCCAGGAGCACGGTGAGGAGTGCGTCGGTCACGCCGAAGAGCTCGACGAGGCCGGTTACGACACCGAGCACAACCTGAAGGTGTGGGACACCGAGCGTGAACTCGTCGGGGCCTCCACCCCCGATGACATGCCCAGGGGCTACATCGACCTCAGCATGACCGAGGCCGAGGCACGAACCGTCATCGACAGCGGTGAACTGGACGAACTGCCGGACCTGGAACCCATGTTCGACCCGCGATACCTGGAATCGGTGTACGTGGCCACCGAGGTCGTCTGGCGCAATGAGGACGAGGAAGAGGGCGAGGAGGGGAGCAAGGAGTAGGCAACCCCGGGATCGACGACCAACAGCAACCATCGAGGAGCCATGTTGGCTGCACCAGAGGGCACAACCACCACCGGGACCGAGTACGGGGTCTTCCTACCGATCGGCAGTGGCGGCTGGATCGTGTCCACGACCGCCCCGCACCCCGAGGCCTCCTACGCCTACAACCGGGAGGCCGCTGTCGCGGCCGATGAGCTCGGCTTCGACTTCGTGATGTCCATGGGCAAGTGGCGCGGCTACGGCGGTGCCACCGACCACTGGGAACACACACTGGAATCGATGACGATGACGGCCGCGCTCGCCGAAGCCACCGAACACGTCAAGATCTGGGCCACCGTCCACACCAACCTCTTCCACCCGGCCCTGACCGCGAAGATGCTCACGACACTGCAGGAGGCCGGCAACGGCCGAGCCGGGATGAACATCGTCGCGGGTTCCTACGCCCGCGAGTTCCAACAGATGGGCCTGTGGCAGGAAGAACTGTCACACGCCGACCGCTACCGCTACACCGAGGAGTGGGCGAGCGTCCTACGACGTTTGTGGACCGAGGAGTCGGTGACCCACAACGGCGAGTTCCTACGGCTGGACGACTGCCGTTCCCTGCCCCACCCCGACCCGCTGCCCACATTGATCGCGGCGGGCCGTTCGGACAGGGGACTGGACTTCCAGGCCCGCCACTGCGACGGTTCCTTCCTCACCGCACAGGATCTACCGGGTCTGCGTGAGGCGAGTCGGGACGTTCGAAAACGTGCCGCCGCACAGGGGCGGACCATCCGTACGTACTCGATGCTCACCGTCATCACCGGTCGGACCGACGCCGACGCGGAGGCGCGGCGCCACGAGTACGGATGTGGTGCGGACGTGGACGCACTCGTCAACATGAAACTCTCCTGGGGGCTGCCCCTGGACAAGGCGCTCTCCTTGACCGCCGAACACCCGGAGGACGAGGCCTTCCAGACCCCGTTCGTGACCGGCTCCCCGGAGACCGTGGCCGAACGGATCCGGGAAACGGTCGAGTACGCCGAGCTGGACGGCCTGATGCTGATCTTTCCCGACTACCGCGCCGATCTACGGACGTTCGGGGAGCAGGTCCTGCCTCTTCTTCGAAAGGCGGAGCACACGGGGATGTCACCATGAGTGGGTCGCTCCTCGACACCTCCGGACGTGTCTGGTCCTCCCCCGGCCCCCGTGAGAACGCGGCCCTGCTCGTCGTGGACGTCCAGCGGGACTTCACCGACCCGGCGCTGCTCCCTTGGTTGGACACCGCTGACCAGGAACGGATCACGGCGGCGGTGGAGCGCGTGAACGCTCTGGTCGCCGCCGCACGGGCCATGGAAGTGCGCGTGGTCTGGGTCCGGTTGGCGCAGGACCGGGACCGGCCGTGGGGGTCCTCCCGCTGGTTGCGTGGGCTGCTCGATGCCTGCGAGGACACTCTGCGCGAGCAAGAACCCTGCCTGGCGGGGACACCGGGTGCCGACTGGTACCGCGTGACCCCGGCCCCGGGGGAGGAGGTCGTCGTCAAACGCCGTTACTCGGCCTTCCACGACACCACCCTGGAGGCGTCCTTGCGCGAGTCCGGGACGACGTGGTTGGTGGTGTGCGGGATGACCACGGACTGCTGTGTCGACGCCACCGTTCGGGACGGTTTCCAACGGGGGCTGCGTACGGTCGTGGCCGCGGACGCGACCGCTTCCCACTCGCTCGAACTTCATCGCCACACGCTCAGTGCCCTGTCACTGCACGCGGCGGTGGTCGCCGACTCCGAGGCGGTGGCCAAGGCCTGGTCCGGCCGGCGGTTGGGGCACCCACCGAGCGGGTAGGCCGTGGACACTGTTTCCGCGGGTCCGGGTCGCCACGACCCGGACCCTCACCCGACCGAGGGAGACCGACATGGGCGTCAAACGTGGCCTCGACGGGCTGCGCCAGGTCCTGGACGGGATGACTTTCCCGGTGGGCAGGGACGATGTCGTCG
>DXDP01000124.1 GCA_019115445.1 Candidatus Nocardiopsis merdipullorum | reverse complement strand
GGCGCGCGGATGATGGAGCTGCTCAAGCAGGGCCAGTACTCCCCGTACCCGATGGAGGACACGGTCGTTTCCATCTGGGCCGGTACCAGCGGTCACGTGGACGAGGTCCCGGTCGAGGACGTACGCCGCTTCGAGGAGGACTTCCTGTCTTACCTGAAGCGTGAGCACAAGGGCGTTCTGGACAACATCCGGGAGAGCGGCAAGTTCGAGGACGAAACCGCCAAGTCCCTCGAGGAGGCCATCGAGAAGTTCAAGCAGGGCTTCCAGACCTCCGCCGGTACCCTGCTGGGCCAGGAGGCCGAGCCGGAAGCGCTCGAGGAAGAGAAGGTCGGACAGGAGACCATCAAGGTCGCCAAGGGCGGGAAGTGACCCATGGGTGCACAGCTTCGCGTCTATCGCCGGAGGATCCGCTCGACGAAGTCGATGGCCAAGATCACCCGTGCGATGGAGCTCATCGCCGCAGCGCGCATCACCAAGGCGCAGCGCGCGGCCGAGGCTGCCGGCCCCTACTCCCGTGAGATCACGCGGGCCGTTTCGGCACTCGCCGGAAGGGTGACCGATCACCCACTGCTGAGCGAGGCCGAAAACCCCAAGCGTGCCGCGGTACTTGTCATCACCAGTGACAAGGGGCTGGCCGGAGCCTTCACGGCCAACGTCCTCAAGGAGGCGGACTCCCTCACCCAGCTCCTGAAGGAGCAGGGCAAGGAGGTGCTCACCTACGTGGTGGGCCGTAAGGGTGGGGCCTTCTACAAGTTCCGCGAGCGCCCGCTCGAGGAACAGTGGGACGGCATCACCGAGCGTCCGACCTACGCGAACGCTCAGGAAATCGGTTCCACCCTCATGGAGAAGTTCACCCAGGACACCGAAGAGGGCGGCGTGGACGAGATCCACGTGGTCTCCACCGAGTTCGTCTCGATGTTGACCCAAAGGGCGGTCTCCGTGCGGGTTCTGCCGCTGGAGATCGAAGAGGTCGGCGAGGAGGAACTGCAGGAGGCACACGGCGGCCAAGCTCTTCCGCTGTACGAGTTCGAGCCCTCTGCGGAGGAGGTCCTGGACCAGCTGCTGCCGCAGTACGTGGTCAACCGGATCTACTTCTCCCTCCTGGAGTCGGCCGCCTCCCAGCAGGCGTCCCGGCGGGCCGCGATGAAGGCCGCCACGGACAACGCCGAGGAACTCGCCAAGAACCTGACCCGTCTGGCCAACCAGGCGCGTCAGGCCGAGATCACCAACGAGATCAGTGAGATTGTCGGCGGCGCCGACGCGCTCGCTGGTGCCAGCGCCGGAAGTGAGTAAGAAAGTGACTGCGACTGTTGAAGGGACGGCCGACGCCGGCGCCACCGCCACTGGCCGTATCGCCCGGGTCACCGGCCCGGTCGTCGACGTGGAGTTCCCCGTCGGTTCCCTCCCCGACATCTACAACGCTCTGCACGCCGACATCACGCTCGGCGGCGAGACCAAGACCATCACCTTCGAGGTCGCCCAGCACCTGGGTGACAACATCGTCAGGGCCATCTCCCTGGCCCCCCAGGACGGGCTGGTCCGTGGTTCCGAGGTCCGTGACACCGGAGCGCCGATCAGCGTCCCGGTCGGTGACGGGGTCAAGGGTCACGTGTTCAACACGCTGGGCGAGTCCATGGACGTGCCCAGCTCCGAGTTGGAGGTGACCGAGCACTGGCCGATCCACCGCAAGGCCCCGGCCTTCGACGAGCTCGAGTCCAAGACCGAGATGCTGGTCACCGGTATCAAGGTGATCGACCTGCTCACCCCGTACGTGCGTGGTGGGAAGATCGGTCTGTTCGGTGGTGCCGGTGTGGGCAAGACGGTGCTCATCCAGGAGATGATCACCCGTATCGCCCGTAACTTCGGTGGTGTGTCCGTGTTCGCCGGTGTCGGTGAGCGCACCCGTGAGGGTACGGACCTCTTCCTGGAGATGGACGAGATGGGTGTCCTTCCGGACACCGCCCTGGTCTTCGGCCAGATGGACGAGCCCCCGGGGACCCGGCTGCGTGTGGCGCTGTCGGCGCTGACGATGGCGGAGTACTTCCGTGACGTCCAGAAGCAGGACGTGCTCCTGTTCATCGACAACATCTTCCGTTTCACCCAGGCGGGTATGGAAGTCTCCACGCTGCTGGGCCGGATGCCCTCGGCGGTGGGCTACCAGCCCAACCTGGCGGACGAGATGGGTCAGCTGCAGGAGCGAATCACCTCCACGCGGGGCCACTCGATCACCTCGATGCAGGCGATCTACGTCCCCGCGGACGACTACACCGACCCCGCCCCGGCGACCACGTTCGCCCACCTGGACGCGACGACCGAACTTTCCCGGCCGATCTCGCAGAAGGGTATTTACCCGGCGGTGGACCCGCTGGCCTCCACATCGCGCATCCTCGACCCGCAGTACGTGGGCCAGGAGCACTACGACGTGGCCCAGAGGGTCAAGGAGATCCTGCAGCGCTACAACGACCTGCAGGACCAGATCGCGATCCTCGGTATGGACGAGCTGTCCGAAGAGGACAAGATCATCGTCAACCGGGCCCGTCGCCTGGAGCGCTTCCTGTCGCAGAACATGTTCGTGGCCGAGAAGTTCACCGGCAACCCGGGCGTGTTCGTGCCGCTGGAGGAGACCATCTCCTCCTTCAAGGCTCTTTGTGACGGTGAGTACGACCACTTGCCCGAGCAGGCCTTCCTCGATGTCGGCAACATCCAGATGGCCGTGGAGAAGGCCGAGAAGCTGCAGGGCTAGGGAGTGTTTTTCAGAAGGCTTTCGGGCGGCTCGGCGCTTGCGCCGACCGATGCGAGCGGCCGTCCAGGCAATCTCTCGCAAGACGATGTGCGAAGTTCAGCCTGGTTGGGCTTCACGAGCGCAGAGGCGCAGCGAGAGGCAGCCTGGTGGTCGCGAGCCCGAAATGATTCAAAAAACACGACCTGGTCGACGGGGCCGCACCCGTGTCACGTTTTGGGTGCGGCTCTGTCGAACCCACCCGCCAGCCGAGGAGTTTGTGGCAGTGTCGAAAAAGCTTTTCGTCGAGATCGTCTCGCCCGAACGTGAGGTTTGGGCCGGCGAGGGCGACATGGTCATCGCGAAGACCGTCGAGGGTGAGATCGGCGTCCAGCCCGGGCACGTCCCGGTGCTCTCGCTCCTGGCCCACGACGCCGTGGTTCGCGTACTGGGTGCGAGGGAAACCGGTGAGATCCGGGCCGCCGCACACAGCGGGTTCGTCTCTGTTTCGGGTGAGGGCCGGGTTTCCATCCTCGCCGAGACCGCCGAACTCGCCGAAGACATCGATGTGGACCGTGCACGCACGGCACTGACGAACGCGACCGAGTCCGGCGACAACATCGCCCTCGGGCGGGCTCGCAGCCGTTTGCGGGCCACTGGTGAGGACGTCGCCTAGGGGGCGTCCACAGAACACGACCTGGAACGGCTGGGGATGGAGCAACTGCTGCTGGGAATCATTTTCGAATCCGCTCAGTGGCTTTTGGCCGCCCTGTTCCTCGTTCTTTTCGTTCTCGTCGTGCTTCTGCTCGTCGGTGCGCTACGACGTTCGGTCATCGAACGCCGTGGTGGCGCGGTCGAGTGTTACCTGCGGATGCCGGGTGCCCGAGGTCGTCGGGGAAGGTGGCGCATCGGCTACGGTCGTTACGGTACCGAGCATCTCGGTTGGTTCCCGATCTTTTCCCTCAGGCCGCGGCCGACAGCGGAGCTGTCACGCCGCGGCCTGGTCATTGTGGGACGTCGTTCCCCGGCGGAAGAAGACCATGAGCAGCTGCCCACCGATATGAGTGTGGTGATGATCGGCTGGCACGGGGAGGACGGACAGGAGCCCGTGGAGCCCGTCTACGAACTCGCGATGGGGGAGATGGCGTTGACCGGGTTCCTGTCGTGGTTGGAGTCGATGCCCCCGGGCACGCACTGGGAGTCCTGACAGCACCTGACAGCGGGGACTCGACGACCACAAGCCGCCGGACGAGCAGCCACGGCGGCTTTTTTGTGTTCGGACGCTTGTTGTTCGGCGTCAGTGGCGTTCGCCGCCCGGCTTCCACAGGACCTCGTCCTCGGGACCTGCCACGTAACGGCCGAGGATGAACAGCAGGTCCGAGAGTCGGTTGAGGTACTGGGCGGTCAGGGGGTTGACCGTTCCGTCGTGCTCCTCGAGGGCGGCCCAGACGTTGCGTTCGGCACGGCGGACGACGATCCGTGCTTGGTGCAGCAGGGCCACGGTGGGGGAACCTCCGGGCAGGAGGAAGCTGCGCAGTGTGGTCAGGTCCGCGTTGTAGCGATCACAGGCCTCCTCCAGACGTGTGACGTACTCCGGAAGGACCCGAAGAGGTGGGTACTCGGGGTCCTCGACCACGGGGGTGGACAGGTCGGCGCCGAGGTCGAACAGCTCGTTCTGGACACGGCCGAGCAGGTCGCGTACGTCCTGGGGGACCTCGCCCAGAGCCAGAACCAGGCCGATGGCTGCGTTGGCCTCCTCGGTGTCGGCGTAGCCGATCAGGCGTGTGTCGTTCTTGCTGGTGCGGCTCATGTCACCGAGAGCGGTGGTGCCGCTGTCCCCGGTACGGGTGTAGATCTTCGACAGTACGACCGGTTTGTCGGGGTCCTTTGGGCTCATGCCCCAACCCTACGGTGTGTGCGCCGAAGAAAACTTCAGGACCTGCGTGTTCGGTGTGCGGAACAGTTGCGCGGAAGGTGCCCCTACGTCGCGTGCGGTCACAGAGAATAACTGTTCAATATCGGGGAGTGATATCAGTGGGTGCCGCTGATACATTGAGGCACATGGAAGCTACTACAAGTAGTTTCCGGCGGTGAAAGCGGAGAGGCCGAGTGGTTGTATGGCAGAGGGGGCCACTCGGGTGGACCGCTGAGGGGGAGACACCGCAAGGGGCGGACGGCGTGGAACCGGGGGGTTCACGCCATCCGCCCTTTCCTCTGCGAGAAATGAACTTTCCGAGTCGGGTTCGGTGAACCCGTCATGCCATCAGCGCAACCAGGCGTCGCCCTTGCGGGACAGCTCCGGTGCCTCCGGAGCGGTCAGCGGGACCACACCGTTGACCGGGAGCGTGCTCTCGGCGAAGAACTCCACACCGTGGGCACCGGCCGAGGACAGTTCGTCCACCGAGTCCCAATCGATCTTGTCGAAGGTGTCGTCGGCCGTGTGGTAGTAGGGATCGAACGTCTCCCCGGCGGTACCGCCGTACCATTCGACCTGTTCCTCGGTCTTGACACCGTCGGCACCGCTGAACAGACCACCGGAGGGTACGCCCGCCACCATGAACGCGGAGTAGTCGCTGCGCCCGCTGAGCACCCCCGGCTCGCTGACCTGATCCTGCTCGTCGAAGTAGTCCTCGAAGACCTCCGCGATCGCACCGGAACCGGCGGGGGCGTCACTGGAATCGGGAAGATCCATACGGCCGTCCAGGACGAAACGCCCGTAGTTGTACGAGCCGATCATGTCGAAGTTGAGGTAGAGGGCGATGTCGTCGACCTCGTCCTCACTCAGGTCGGCGACGTACTCGTTCGAGCCGATCAGGCCCTCTTCCTCGGTCCCCCAGAACGCGAAGCGGACCTTGTTGTTGGGCTCCTCCTTGGCCGCGAGCTGGATCGCGGTCTCCAGGACGAAGGACGCACCACTGCCGTTGTCGTTGATACCGGGGCCTTCCTCGACACTGTCGAGGTGACCACCGACCATGACGACGTTGTCGTCCGCACCGCCGGGTGTCTCGGCCAGGACACTGTAGGAGTCCTCCTCGGTGATGGATGCGTCCACGGACACGTGGACCTCCAGGTCGTCACCGGCGGACAGCAGTTCTTGACCGGCCAGGCCGGAGACGCCGAGGGCAGGAATGTCCGACATGGTCTCGACGGTGCCCAGGAAGGTCTCGTCCTCGGTGTTGACGACCAGGGCGGCCGAGGCGCCGGCGTCCGCGGAGTTTTGTACCTTGTCGCCGAAGGGGCAACTACCGCGCAGGGTGATGGCCACGGCCCCCTCGGGGAAGTCCGTGAAATCGTCGGCGGAGCAGCCGCTCTCCTCGTTGTCGATGTTCACCGCGACGGCAGGGGCACTCACGTCCCCGGAACCGGAGTAGCTCATGGTGGAGAAGTCCTCGCCCTCGACGAGGTCCATCTCGTCCGGGGCGACCTGGCTCAGGGTCGGCTCGGACTGCTCACGCCAGAGTTCGTAGCTGTACTCGTGCCGGAAGGTTTCGTACCCGGCACGTTCCAGCTGGTTCTCGATGTACAGGGCCGCCACGTCGTACCCCGGGGTGCTGGTGGCCCTGTTGCCACCGTTGTACTCGGCGATGGTGGCGAGGTTGGCCATGTGTTCTTCGAGGGCCTCGGCCGTGACGAGTTCCGACAGCGGGAGTTCGTCCGCGTGGGCGGTACCACCCGAGGCCAAGACACCGGTGGTCATCACCAGCGCGGTCAGGGCCGCTGCCGTGGTACGACGTGGAGTGGGGGATCGGTCCGTTTTCTCGACGGACTCGGAAACAGGCTGCTGCACGCTCTTCCTCCGGGGTGCGGGGGCGCCCACCCCCGGTCCTGGTGTGTGGGGGATGGACACCGGTTGATGAGGTATCGCTGAAGCCTGTCACCGGTGGGGACCGGTGGCAAGAGTGGACACCTCTGATTGCCACAATCAGCCACAGGACTTACGTTCCTGGTGTGCATTGTGGTTGGATATAAGGTTCACAGCGGCCCAAATGTCTTGAATCAGACGCTACTTTGCACGCCTCGTGCGCTGTGGTCCCTCACGGTCCTTGCACCCGTTTCACCCGGTCCGCGCTGCCCCGGTCTCAATGATCGTCGGAGTCGTCTTCGCCCTGATGCTTACGTGACCGGTACTCCACCCCGACACCACCCATCACGGCCAGGCCGCGAACGTGCACGACCGGTGCGCCGGGGTCCACCACACTGGGGGTCTGCCCCTCGACCCCGAAGCCCCCCATGATGGGCAGGCCGTGTACCCGCACCTGGACGTCGTGGGGGACGATGATGCCGACCCCGCCCATGACCGTCCCGATCCAGATGGTGGTCTCCTGTTCGATGAAGCGGGCCTCACGTAGATCCAGGTTGATTCCGCCCATGACCGCCCCGGCCACGTAGGTCTTGGGTACCACCCACTCACCCGAGCGGTCCGCACCACCCATCACGGCAAAGGCCATGGAACTGCTGGGGGACCGGTCCACGATGCGGTCGCTGCCGTACACCGGGCGAGGGGAGCGAAACTCCGTGGGCGAGGCGGGCAAGGGATCGTTCGGGCCCGGAAGGTCCTGAGTGATGGGGACCAGGTCGCCGAGGGTCTTGGCTCTGTACACGGAGTCCAACCGCTCGCTGTG
>DXDP01000123.1 GCA_019115445.1 Candidatus Nocardiopsis merdipullorum | reverse complement strand
AGGACGAAGGAGAGTGCGAAGACACAGGCGGCGGCCAGCACGATGACCGCACCGGAGGGCAGGTTGTGGCGGTAGCTGAAGTACAGCCCGGCCACGGCGGAGAACACACCGATGGCGGCGGAGAGGAAGATCATCCGGGACAGCCGTTCGGTCAGGAGGTAGGCGGCCGAGGCCGGGATGATCAGCATGGCCACCACCAGGATGACGCCGACCGTCTGCAGGGAGGCCACGGTGACCAGGGTCAGCATGGTCATCAGCAGGTAGTACATGGCTTTGGTGGACAGGCCGTAGGCGGCGGCCATGGTCGGGTCGAACGAGCTGACCTTCAGCTCCTTGTACAGGGCCAGGATCGTCAGGAGGACCACGGTGCCGATGGCGAGGGTCGACCACATGTCCGTGGGCCGGACCGCCAGGACGTTTCCGAACAGGATCTTGTTGAGGTCGGTGCTGCTGGGGGCCAAGGAGACCAGGACCACCCCCAGGGCGAACATGGTGGTGAAGACGATTCCCAGGGCGGCGTCGTTCTTGAGTCGGCTGTTCTGGTGGACGTATCCGATGCCCACGGTGGTCAGGAGCCCGGCGGCCAGTGCACCGGGAAAGATGCCGATGCCCAGGAGGAAGGAGGTGGCGATGCCGGGCAGGACGGCGTGTGACACCGCGTCCCCCATCAGGGCCAGGCCGCGCAGGATCGTGAAACTGCCGACGATGCCGCACAGTGCGCCGACGAGGACGGAGGTGATCAAGGCCCTGCTCAGGTACTCGTACTCGATCAGGGCGAAGAAGAATTCCACGGTGGTCCTCTACAGTGCTGTCCCGCGCCGACCTTATAAGTTTGGCGCGCCTAACTTATAAGTGAAGCAGACTTGATTTTTGTGGTCAATCGTCCTTCCGGTGAGGGAGGGCACACCTTGCCGACGCCCACACCGGGGCGAGGCGGCAAGAGGCAAGCACACGGTGCTCGGACACCCTTCCCCCCGAGCCCGGACACCGAAAAACCCTTGGTCGGTTTGTCCGGGAACGGGTTAGGCTCGTCCCCGTGCCTCTCACGGAAGACGTAGCCGCCTTCTGACGGCGGCCTCGACCCAGTTCCGACCGCCGCATCAGCCCCTGCCGGTGCGGTCCTTCATGCTGCCCGGCGTCCACCTCGACACGTCGGATGTTTCCTTGAAAACAGTCTCTTCCGGCAGCACGATCGTGCTCGTCACCGTCCTGCTGTCCACCTTGACCTTCCCGCTGGCACTCACCGGGGCCTCGGTCGCGCTCCCCGACATCCAGAACGACCTGGATGTGGACCTGACCTCGGCACAGTGGGTGGTCAACTCCTACAACGCCTGCTTCGCCGCGTTCCTGGTGAGCGCCGGATCGATCGCGGACGCCATCGGGCGCCGCCGCGTCTACACCTTCGGGGTCGGCCTCTTCTTCGTCAGCGGCGCGCTGTGCCTGCTTGCGCAGGACATCACCGTCCTGCTCGCGTTGCGCACCCTGGGCGGGATCGGCGCGGCCGCCGCCGTGGCCGGAGGTAGTTCGATGCTCGCGTTGGCCTTCGAGGGCCCCGCCCGGGCACGGGCCTTCGGGCTGCTCGGCACCGTCCTGGGGGCAGGTACGGCCTTCGGTCCCGCCGTGGCCGGGATGCTGGTGGAAAACCTGGGTTGGCGGTTCGCGTTCGCCGGGCCCGCCGTGGTCGCCGGTCTGGTCCTGGTACTGGTCACCAAGGTTCCGGTGATGCGTGGCAACGGGCAACCGGTCGACTGGCTCGGTGGGGCCCTGTTCACCGCGGCCCTGTTGACCTTGATCGGTGGGGTCGTGGAAGGGCCGTCCCGGAGCGTGCCCGTGTTCCTCGGTTTCATGGCGGTCGCGGCAGCCCTCTTCGGTGTGTTCGTCATGGTGGAGCGCCGCCGCGCGGAACCACTGGTCGACATCGCCCTGCTGGCCAACCGCCGGTTCGTGGCCTACGCCCTGGCCGCGGCGACCTTCATGTCGGTACTGGTGCCGCTCCTGGTGTACTTGCCGTCCTACCTGATCAACGTGGTCGATCTGGGGCCGGGGGCGTCGGGACTCTGGATGTTGTTCCTGACCGTCCCGACCCTGCTGCTGCCGACCGTCGGGGCCGAGCTGGTCAATCGGCTGCCGCACAGGGTGGTGGTCGTCGGCGCACTCCTCCTGCTGGGGGTGGGGGTGTTGGGGTTCACCACCCTGGGCCCCGACGCCACACCGTGGACGGTCATGCTCCCGTTCCTCCTGGTCGGTACCGGTGTGGGGCTCACCTCGGGGATGATCGACGGCCTGGGGCTGAGTGTGGTCCCGCCCGAGAGGGCGGGCACGGCGGCCGGGGTGTTCAACGCCACCCGACTCAGCCTCGAAACCGTCTCCATCGCCGTGGTCGGTGCCGCCCTGGCCATCTTCACCGGGGGTGTCCTCGGTGGTCCGGCGTTCACCGAAGCCCTGCACGGTGTCGCCGTGGCACTTGCCGGGTTCGTGTTGTCGGTGATCGTGGCCGTGCTCGCCCTGACCCGCACGCCACGTTCCCGGGACCGCGTCGAACAGTGAGGACAGGAGCAGCCGGTTCGGGGTCAGCCCCGGGCCGGCACCTGTGACTCGCGCAGAGCGGTTTGGACGAGCTGCTGGGAACCGTTGTGCGCGATCCACTTGCCACGGCCGGGCGGCTGCTTGCCGGCGTACACCCGGGGGAAGATCTGCCCCTCGGAACGGTCACCGGACATCACCAGGGCACTCGAACCGATCTCCCGCATCGATTGCAGGAGCGGGTCGAACAAACCCCGCCCGGCACCGGCGACCCGACGGGCCACCACGAAGTGCAGGCCGATGTCACGGCCGTTGGACACATACGGCACGAACGGTGCCAAGGGTTTTTGTCCGGCGGTGGTGAGCACGTCGTAGTCGTCGGCGATCACGACGATGCGTGGGCCGGAGAAGGACGGCACGTCCAGGGCCTCGGGGTCACCCTCGTCGGGCAGGCGTCCCTCCAGCTCCTTGGCCACACCGGAGGCCAGGCTCGCGCACACGCGAGGGCTGCTGGCGTATCCGCCGATGTACTCCTTCGGCACGAGGTTGCGCAGGCTGCGTCGCGGATCCATGACGGCGAGGACGACCTCTTCCGGGGTGAAGCGTTCCACCAGCCCCTCGGAGATGAGGCGGAGCAGGTTGGTCTTGCCGCTCTCCCCATCGCCCAGCACCAGAAGGTTCTGGTCCCGTTCGAACAGGTCCAACATCACCGGGGCCAGTGCGCGCTCGTCCACACCGATCGGTACGGTCCGGGGCTCGGTCTCCTGGGTGGGCAAAGAGCCGACCGGGAGCGTGTGCGGCAGTACGCGCACCTTGGGGGCCCGCTTGCCCTTCCAGGCCCGGTCGATGGAGCGGACGGTGTCCTCCACGACGGTGCCGAGCTCGTCGTCGGAAGGCTGCCCGTCGAAGCGGGGCAGCGCGGTCTGTGCGAACAGTTTCCCGAGGGTGAGGGCGCGGCCGGGCGAACCCTCCTTGATGGTCTCGGCGAGCTTGCGGGCGATGGTGGACTCGGAGGGGTCGTTCAGGTGCAGTTCGATCTTCTGCCCGAAGTTGGACTGCATGGCGATGCGTACGTCGTTCCAACGCAGCATGCCCGCCACGACGTGGATGCCGTACCCGCCGCCGCGTTGCAGCAGGTCGGTGATGATGCCCTCGATCTCCTCGAAGTCCTTGCGGATGGACCCGAACCCGTCGATGCACAGGACCACGTCGGCGCTGGCGAGTTCGGGGACCTCACCGCGCGCGTGCATTCTGCGCAGTTGCGCGACCGAGTCGATGGTGCGGTCCCGAAACACTTCTTGGCGGTGTTCGAGCATGCCGCGGATCTCCTCGGAGGTGCGGCGGATGCGTTCGGCGTCGGTACGCACGGCCACACCACCGACGTGGGGCAGGCCGCCGAGGGACTGCAGACCGCCGCCGACCAGGTCCAGGCCGTAGACGGTGACCTGGTCGGGTGTGTGGGTCAGGGCCAGGGAGGTCACGAGGGTGCGCAGCAGGGTGGTCTTGCCGCTCTGTGGGCCACCGATGAGGGCCACGTGTCCACCGGAGGAGGTCAGGTCGAGTTCCCACACGCCCTGCCATTGGCGGCTCGGGTCGTCCAGGGTGCCGAGGGGGACGCGGAGCGCGGGGCGGTCCCAGGGCAGACGCAACCCCTGTTCGGTCGACACGGGTTCGCCGACGGCCTGATCGAGCGTGATCGCCTTGGGCAGGGGTGGCAACCAGATCGCACGGGTGGTGTCCGCGTGGTGGTTGAACTGGCCGACCATGACATCGAGCAGTGTGGGGCCGGTGGTACGGGAAGGCATGGAAGAACCGCTGCCCTCCTCGGTCCCCCCTTGCTCGCCTTCCTCCTCCGGGTCGGGGTTGAAAGCGGTGTAGGGGCGTACCGTCGGGGTGTCGTCGGGCTCCTCGTCGGCCACCGGTCCCCGGTAGGGGCCGGACACGTACCCGGCCTTGAACTGCTGGTAGACGGTGGTGTCGACCTTCAGGTAACCGAAGCCGGGCAGGGCCGGCAGGTGAAAGGCGTCCGGGGTGTTGAGGACGGTGCGGCTCTCCTCCTCGGAGAAGGTGCGCAGCCCCAACCGGTAGGAGAGGTAGGTGTCCAACCCACGCAGTTTGCCGCCCTCGATGCGTTGGCTGGACAGCAGCAGATGGACACCGATGCTGCGGCCGATACGGCCGATGGACAAGAACAGCTCGATGAAGTCGGGTCGGGCGGTCAGCAGCTCACCGAACTCGTCGATGATCACGAGCAGGTGCGGCAACGGGGGCAGGTTCGGGTCGTGCTCACGTTTGTACTGGTAGTCGGCGATGTTGGGGACGTTGCCGGCGTCGCGCAACACCTGCTGGCGGCGTTGCACCTCACCGGACAGGCTGGCGTGGACGCGTTCGATGAGTGCGGCGTCGTCCTCCAGGTTGGTGATCACCCCGGCCACGTGCGGCATGTCCTCGAAGGGGGCGAACGTGGCACCGCCCTTGTAGTCGACCAGCACCATGCTGACCCGATCGGGGTGGTGGGAACCGGCCAGGGCCAGCACGAGGGTGCGCAGCATCTCGCTCTTGCCGGAACCGGTCGCGCCCACGCACAGGCCGTGGGGGCCCATGCCCAGCTGTGCGGATTCCTTCAGGTCCAGGACGACGGGTTGCCCCATGTCGTCGACACCGATCGGCACACGCAAGAAGGCGCGTTCGCTACGGGGCGCCCACATGCGTTGGACGTCCATGTCACTGGGGTCGTGCACCCCCATCATGGACGGGAAGTCGATACTGCCGCCTTCCTGCGCGGACTCCTCCACCGATTCCGGGGACAGCCGCAGCGGGGCGAGCATGCGCGCCAGCCCGGTGAGGGTGGCCGGGGAGACCTCGTCCAACACCCCGGTGGACACGACCGGGTCGCTGGGCCGCAGATCCTCGACGTGCACCCGGTCGCCCTCGACGGTCACCCGCAGGGACACCTCACTGGGTTCGTCGATCTGACGGGAGACCATGTGCAGGACGGTCACACCCAGGTCGGCCGGGTCGACGGCGTGGTCGGGGCGGACGAGTTCGGTGGCGACCTCGTCGTGGGTGTCGTGGACGACGATCAACCGCCGGAGCATCTGGTAGGCCTCGCGCCGTCCCATGCCCCGGTGGACCTCGGAGGCGAAGCCGGTGCGGGAACGCAGCTCGTCGGCCAGCAGCCCACCGAGTTCGTTGGGGTCGCGGGCGATGAGCCGGGCGGCGACGCCACCCTCACGGCGTTGGGGATCCAGGGCCTGCGGCAGCCAGGGGAGCCATGCCCAGTCGTCGGCGTGCTCCTCGGGGTGGGCGACGGCGAGTCCGGCGTCCTCGGGGGCGTGGAAGACGGCGAACTGGGCGACCATGGCCCGGATCAGGCGCATGAGGTCCTCG
>DXDP01000122.1 GCA_019115445.1 Candidatus Nocardiopsis merdipullorum | reverse complement strand
ATTGCCGAGGAGGTTTTTGGGATTGGTGCGGCGTGAGCCGCGCGATTATGTTTTGTTGAATTTTGAAGAAAAAACAGCAGCTTTACAGTGTAGATTTATTATTGATTGTCTCAACACCGATCCCACAGGTGACCTGCGCTCCTCACCGTTCGTACACCCTGTCCCTTACGTGACGGACTTGCGAAATCCCCTACATAGCGGTTCACTCTGTGAAACTCCGGTCACTCCCCCACCCGCGGCCCTCTTCTGCGTCCGCCACTCCCCCCGGAAGCGAGCCCATGCCCCACAAGAAGCGACGGTCGCTTCGCGCCCGCATGATCACGCTGGTATTGGTCCCCAGCATCACCTTGCTGACTTTCTGGGCGCTTCTGACAGTCACCCTCATCGGTGACATCCGTGACTTGCGTGCCACAGCCACCCTGACCGAAGAGGTCGGCCCACCCGTGGTCGACGTCATCACCCAGATCCAACGGGAACGACGCACCACGATGGAAGCCGTCAACGACAACGCCTATGCGATGCGGCGCCTGGACACCGCCCGGGAAGACACCGATCAGGCCGTCGAAAGACTCAGCACGGTACTGCAGGAGAGCCCGTCGGGCGATCTCCCCGACCAGATCCTCACCTTCCGAGCCGACCTCGAACATGTGGGGCAGCACCGGGAAAGCATCGACTCCTTCCTTTTGGAAGAGCGCACCATGGCCAACAGCGCCGACCCCTACACCGAGATCATCGAGCAGGGACTACGGTTCTGGGACGTCCAGATCGAGACCGCCGAGCCCGCCCAGGTCCCCCACCTGCGCTCCCTGGCCTTCCTGGTACGCACCCGTGAGCTCCTCAACCAGCAAAGCGCCACCCTTGCCTATGCGGTGGCCACCAAAACCTTCGACGACAACACCCACAACAGGTTCACCATGGCCGCAGGTGCCCAGCAGTACACCTGGGAACGGGTGGGGGTGGAACTCAGCGAGGAAGATCGTGAGGAATACCTCCTGCTGGACTCCTTCTCCTCGTTGCAAACGGTCTACATGCTGCAGGAGAGCATCGGCCGCGCCCCCGTGCACGACAGGGCGAGTGCACCGGCCAATACTGCCAGTTGGTGGAGCTCCGCCGAGGACGTGGACCTACGTATGCGCGAGGTGGAGGAGAGCCAGATCGCCCGCGTGGTGGAGTTCAGCAATGAACACTCGGCCGGACTGCTGCGGAACGTACTGGCCACAAGCTTGCCGGCCCTGTTGGTGGCTGCCATCTCCATCGCGGTGGCCGTACGTGGGGCCCAAAGTGTGGTGCGGCGCCTGCAGAAGCTACGCACAGCCACTCTGGAACATGCTCAGGTACGTCTGCCCGAGGTGACCGCGCGTCTTCGCACCGGAGGCAGCGTCGACGTGGACACAGAAGTTCCCCACCTTCATGTGGAAGAACGTGACGAGATCGGTCAGGTCACCGAGGCCTTCAACGACGCCCAACGTGCCGCGGTGGCGGCCACGGTGGAGGAGGCCCAGCTACGCACCGGTGTACGCAACATGTTCCGCAACATCGCCCGGCGTACTCAGGCGCTGGTGCACCGCCAACTGGGACTGTTGGACACCCTGGAACGCAATGAGACCGACCCGAAGGTGTTGGAGTCACTGTTTCGCATCGACCACTTCAGCACGCAGATGCGACGTAACGCCGAGAACCTGATGCTGCTGAGCGGAGATGCCCCGGCACGTGGCGGACGAGAACCGGTCCAGCTGTACGAAGTGGTACGGGCCGCGGCCAGTGAGATCGAGGACTACACGCGTGTACGTATCACTTCGATGCCCGGTGCGGCGCTGCGTGGTGACATCGGCGCGGACACGGTGCGGTTGCTGGCAGAGCTGCTGGAAAACGCCACGACGTTCTCCCCTCCGGGAAGCCCTGTGACGGTGAGCGCCTCGAAGGAGACCGGCGGGCGTTTTCGGTTGCAGGTGGAGGATCGCGGGTTGGGGATGACCCCGTCCCAGTTGGAGCGGGCCAACATTTTGTTGGCCGACCCTCCTCGATTCGATCTGGCCCTGGTACGTGAAGACTCCCAGCTGGGGTTGTTCGTGGTGGCCACGATCGCAGCACGGCACGGGTTCGAGGTGACCGTACAACCCTCGGCCTTCAAGGGCACTTGCGCAGAGATGTTGATTCCGGCCGAGGCGGTGCTCACCGTCCAAGGGCGGACGGGTCCTGAGGCCAGGTCCGAAGCGCAGTACCGAACGATTCTTGACGGAAGGAAGAGCCCCGGGGCAAGGACGGCAACACGCGAGCCTTCCTTGGAGGCACAGCAGGACGTGGGGGTCCCCTCTCCCCCTGCGGTCAGGCCCAAGTCCTCGACGGAGGAACAGGGTTCTGAGCCGTCCTTGGAGGTGGAGGGTGTTCTGTCCGACACCTACAAGGGGTTGCCGCGCCGTAGGCGTAAGCGAGTGGTCGAGCCACAGCCTGCAGTGGACAACGTTGCGGAAGTCGGTGCGCCGCGTTCTTTGTCGGAAATCCGGTCGATGATGAGTGCTTTCCAAAGTGGGACCGAGCGCGGTCGCTCCGAATCCTTCGGTCAGGGCGATCAGGGCGCGGATGAAAAGCGTCGCGGTGAGGAAGGGTGATGTCGATGTCGGCCGAGACTGCGGGAGCTCGTATGACCGGTGCGGTGGAAGGAGATGCCGCCACGACGGTGCACTGGCTGCTGAGTGATCTGGTGAAGAGGGTGGCCGGAGCGCGGCATGCGCTTTTGTTGTCCTCGGACGGGTTGCTGCTGTCGGCCTCGGAAGATGTGGAGCGGGAGGAGGCCGAGCGGTTGGCGGCGATCGCCTCGGGGTTTGCCAGTTTGGCGCGGGGTGCGCGCTCGCAGTTGGGTGCACGCGAGGTACGTCAGACGGTGGTGGAGATGGACAGTGTGTTCTTCTTCGTGTTGTCCGCCGGTAGGGGTGCGTCGTTGGCTTTGGTGGCCGAGTCCTCGTGTGACATGGGGCAGGCGGCTTTTGAGATCAACCGTTTGGTGCGTCAGGTGGGGCCGCATCTTGCGGCGTTGCCCCGGCGGAAGACGGGGTGAGGGGTTGTGGGCTTCCTGCTCCCGGGTGAAGGATCGGAAAATTCTGGGTGGTCCGAGGAACCGTGGGCGTTCGAGTCGAGTCTGATCCGACCGTACTCGTTGACCGGGGGTCGTACGCGTCCGTCACGTTCGGATTTTTCGATGACCTCGCAGGTGGTGGCTGTACCTGCGGTGGAGCCGTTGGATGTGGATCCGGAGCTGGAGCTGATCGTGTCGCTGTGTGTGCGTCCGGTTTCTGTTGCCGAGATCGCTTCCCGGTCGAATTTTCCGCTGGGGGTGGTGAGGATCTTGTTGTCGGATCTGTTGGATCAGGGGTGCGTCATGGTGCATACCTCGGACTGGGAGCGTCGACGGCCGGATGCGTCGACGTTGCGTTCGGTCCTGGAACGTATCCGTGAGTTGTGAGGGGGGAATGGATGGTGCAGATGTCCACCGAGGTTGCGGGGCCGGTTCCCGACACATTGAAGATCGTGGTGGCCGGTGGGTTCGGCGCCGGTAAGACGACGTTGGTGTCGGCGTTGAGCGAGGTGGAGTCGTTGCACACCGAGGAGGTGATGACCTCCGAGAGTGTGGGTGTGGACGATTTGGACGGGGTGGAGTCCAAGTCCACGACGACAGTGGCGTTGGACTTCGGTCGTATCACTTTGGACCGGACCACGGTGGTGTACCTGTTCGGTACGCCGGGGCAGCGTCGGTTCTCCTACATGTGGGAGGAGTTGACCGAGGGTGCTTTGGGTGCGGTGGTGTTGGCCGATACGCGTCGGTTGGCGGACTCCTTCGACGTGATCGATTTTTTCGAGTCACGAAGGGTGCCGTTCGTGGTGGCGGTGAATTGTTTCGACGGTCAGCGTACGCATCGGGCCGAGGATGTGCGTGTGGCACTGGATGTGGACGATCATGTGCCGCTGTTGTTGTGTGATGCCAGGGAGCGTGCTTCCGCCAAGGAGGTCGTGGTGGAGTTGGTGGCTT
>DXDP01000121.1 GCA_019115445.1 Candidatus Nocardiopsis merdipullorum | reverse complement strand
CCGTGCTCCTGGCCATGCTTCACAACCTAGCAGATTTTTTGTAAGCTCCTGACGGGAAGGAGAAAGGCGTTTCCTCCCCGCCCTGAAGGACGGGGTCTCCACGCCCAACAACCTTGTGAACGTCGAGTTCTACACCGGTGTGAGTACCACCCTCGACATGCCGGTCATGCTGCCGCCGGTACCCAACACGGTCGACCTGAGTGAAAAGCGTGTCCTTGTCGCCGACGACGTCGCGGACACGGGAAAAACACTGAAACTGGTGTACGACTTCTGCCAGGAACACGTGGCCGAGGTCCGCAGCGCGGTCATCTACGAAAAGTCCAGCTCCGTGGTCAAGTGTGACTACGTGTGGCGCCGCACCGACCGGTGGATCAACTTTCCCTGGAGCGTCCTGCCCCCCGTCGTCCACCGCACAGGCCAGGTCCGTGACGCCTGACGGCACACCGGGACCTTTCGAAACCTCGGGGGTCCCAGAACACACAGTGTCCCAAAACCCCCGATCGGTACGGGCACCGCATCTCACAAGCAGTCGACGAGCACCAGATTCATCGACGCAGGCAAGGTGATCGGGTCACTGCGCCATCGCTTCGACGACCACTTCGGTCGCCTCGGCGATGAGGGCGTCGTCGTACTCGGAGCCCTCCACCTCCCGGGTGGACATCACGGCGATCATGATGGGCTCCTCGTGCGGGGGCCACAGGATGCCGATGCTGTTGCGTGTTCCGTACTCGCCCGCGCCGGTCTTGTCACCGACCTCCCAATCGTCCGGCACCCCGGCCCGGATCGTGTCGTCGCCCGTGGTGTTCTGCCGCAACATCTCTTCCAGCAACGCTTGTTTCTCCGGCTCCAAAGCATCACCGAACACGTACTCACGCAGGTCGGTCGCGAGCTGCTCGGGGGTGCTGGTGTCTTGTGTGTCACCAGGAACGGCCTCGTTCAGTTCGACCTCGGTGCGGTCCACTTGCGTGGTCCTGTCACCGATGGCCCTCAGAGCCTCTTGTAGGCCTTCGGGGCCGCCCAGCTCTTGGAACAGCAGGTTCGCCGCGGTGTTGTCGCTGTGGCGGATCGCCGCATCACACGACTCCCTCAGGGATATACCGGTGTCGAGATGCTCTTCGGTGATCGGGGAGTGCGGGACCAGGTCTTCCTCGTCGAAGGTGACGATCTCGTCCATCCTGTCCACGGTCCGATCCGCCAACACCGCGCCACAGGCGAGAGGCTTGAAGGCCGAGGTGTAGGGAAAACGCTCGTCGGAGGAGTAGTTGACTTCCTCGCCCGTCGCCGTGTCGAGGGCGTACACACCCAGCCGGGTGTCGAACTCCTCCTCCAGGCGATCGAACTCCGCCCTATGGGCCGGTGCGCCGGCGCCGTCAGCGGTGGTGGGGTCAGAGCTCCCCGAATCTGCCGCAGAACATCCGACGAGCAGAGCCAGCGCGACCGCTGCCACGGAGGGGCGAACGGCAAAGCGCACAGGTGTGTCCAGCATGAATTCCAGCCTTCCGTATTCGGTGTACGGCGGGCCCCGGGAACCCAGGACGAGTCTCACCCCCGAACTACGATGCTGTCGAAGACAGATACGTAGCTTTCCATGCGTTCATGGAATACTGATTACTCATGGACATCGTCGGTGCGTGCGTGGCATTCGTACACGTGAGCGAACAACGGAGTTTCACGGCGGGTGCGGCCGCCGCGGGTGTGCCACAGCCTGTCGCCAGTCGCCGGGTCGCCGCCCTGGAAAAACGGTTGGGCGGTCGGCTCTTCGACCGTTCCACTCGACGTGGGGACCTGACTCCGTTCGGTCGTGCTCTGCTGCCTGCCGCTCGACGCCTGGTCGGGGTCGCCGAGGCACTCGATGACGCGGCCGAACAGGCGCTACGGGCACCGCTGCGTGTGGCAGTGCCGGACATCTGTTCCACCAGGGGTCTGGCACAGTTGCAGCTGGAGGCCGAGGAGCAGGGGATTCATCTCGAACCACAGCCGGCGTCACGGGTGAAGCGAGCAGAACTGCTCCGGACACAGGACGTACGCGCTGCTCTCATGGCGGTACCGCGCGACGAGGCGACCTGGCACGTACCGTTGGGGCTCGCCTCCGCCGTCGACCCCGAGGTGGAGGTCCTGTACCTCCAGACGTTGCGCCCGGGGCGTGGTTCCTTGCAGGAACCGCGCCGTGTGTGGATACAGCCCGAGGACGACGTTCCCCACATCAGGGACCGGATTTACCGAGCACGCGACACTGTTGGACTACGTTCCGGGCAGGTGCGTGTTGCACACAGTGTCTCCGCCGCGGCCGCAGCTGCCCTTGGGTCCGACGACTTCGTCCTGGGTTCGGTGGAGCAGGCCCGAGAACTCGGACTGCACTGGACCCCCGTGGGAGAGCTCGAACTGGTGCGTGGCTTCGCGGTGTTCACCACGGGCGGAGAGGACCTCGACCGCCTCCGCTCCCAGATCTGGGACGGTATCGCCGACTGCGTGGGGGCAGTCGCGTCCGGGAGGCGAGGATGAAGACCGAAACGCTTCTGCGCACCATTCGTGAACAATTGGAGGATGCGGATCTGCTCGGCTCCTTCCTCGTGCGTGATCTACGCACGGGAGAGGAGATCGGCATTGAACCCGATGTGGAATTTGCCGCCGCTTCGCTGGTGAAAGTTCCCCTTGCCGTCGTCACCCTCGACCGCATCCGAAAAGGGGAACTGGACGGTTCGGAAGAACTGCCTGTGCGTCCCGGGGTCGACGTCGTCCGGGGAGCGGTCGGGATCGGGCAGTTCCGGCATCCGGTCCGTGTGGCGTTGGAAGATCTGGTGTACCTCAGTGTCGTCATCAGTGACAACAGTGCCGCCGACATGTTGTTCGCTCGCACACCCCCGGCCGATGTCGCAACCGCACTGCAGAGTTTTGGTCTTCATGGGATCCGTGTGCGTCACACCCTGGGTGACTTGATGGAAACCCCCCAGGAGCAGCTCCCGCCCGAGGACGCACACTTGGCACACATGCTCGCCATCCAGGCGGGTACGGCCGGGCGGGGACACAGTGTGCCTCAGCTCGACGTCACCCGGGCCAACGCCGGTTCGGCTCGTGCCTACGTGAATCTGTTGGAAGCCCTGTGGCTCCCTTCGGCCATCCCGGAGACGGTCACGGGTCGGGTGCGCGAACTCATGGCGTCGAACATGCACCGGCAGCGTCTCACCCCCGACTTCGATGCGGATGCCTCTCCGTGGGCGGCAAAAACCGGGTCCTTGTTGAATCTGCGGCACGAAATCGGCGTCGTGGAGCATTCGGACGGACAGCTGTTCGCGGTCGCCGCGCTGACAGAGTCCCGGGTCCCTGCCCTGGTTCAACCCGAGACCGAAGCCCTCATGGGTCAGATCGCACGCCGGCTCCGTGACCAGCTGAGAGCACGGGGCTGAAGCATTCGGCGCCGGGGGGTTGTGTCCCCTGCCCGGATGGATCCGGGCTCGAGTTCTTCCGGGCGGGTGCTCGTCCTGGCCCGTCCTTTCCAGAAGTTCCGTTCTGTGACAGCCCGGGGTCGGTGTTCGGGTCGGTGGGGTGGAACACAGGGGCTGGATGTTGTCGACCCCGTGGGGTCCGTCCCGTCAGGGCGCGCCGGGCAGCCCGTGCTCCAGGAGGTCGAAGACGGCATCGAGCGCGGCGCGGGGTTCGGGTTCGACGCCGACGAACTGCGGGATTTCCAGGACATGGCGGACGGCGGAACTCCCGGGACGGTTCGGTGACGAACGGCCCATGGCCGGACATGAACTCGCGCAGGGAGGCCGTCACCGACTGCCCCGTCGGCCGGTCTCGCACTACGGTGTCGGTCGACGAAACGGTGCGGTGACCTTTCGGCACCACGATCAGGGGCACGCTCAGCCACGGCCGGATGGTGGCAGGCCGACTGTCGACGTGGCAGGACGCGCGGCGAGCAGCACCCACCCTGTGTGCGGTATGTGCTGTACACAGGCTGTTCTTCTCGTGCCTTCCCACCGCTCCCTGCCGCCGGAACACAAAATCTATCTCGGCCACGACAGAAAGCTCAAATATTCGTGGACAATATTTATTGCGCAAGAAAATTGCCGACCAAGAACCGTTTGACAGGGGTTTTCTCCGTGTTACTGTTATCAACAGTTGCAGCCGTGGTTTCCCAAGACTTCGGCGGGCTCAGGGGATTTCTCCGAGTTCGCCGCGCATGATTCGGTATTTCCGGTCGGGCAATCATTGCGGCAGCACCGAGGAGACACAGTGTGACCTCGGGTACCGCCCCGAAGGAGATGTATTTTGAAGACTGGCACAGTGAAGTGGTTCAATTCGGAAAAGGGCTTCGGCTTCATCGAGCAGCAGGACGGCGGAGCAGACGTCTTCGCCCACTACTCGAACATCGCCGGCTCCGGCTACCGTGAACTGCTCGAGGGCCAGCAGGTGAACTTCGATGTCACGCAGGGCCAGAAGGGCCTGCAGGCGGAGAACATCGTCACCGCCTGAGGCTGATGACCCACGCAGAGCTGTGGCCCGCACCCGGGTGCGGGCCACAGCTCTTCTTGTTTCCATCGCCTCCCACGTGTATCCGGGTTCCGTGATCGGAGAATCCGTCTTCTCACGGACGCACTTGCCGCCCCGAACCGAGAAAGGCCGTACATGAACCGAACCACCACCGCCGTCCCGAAGAACAGAAATGCCCGCACGCACAAGCCCGGACAACGCCGCCGCGGTCAGACCGACCGAAAGCATGGGCACGGCGTCCGGTCCTCGGAGTTCGCCCTCCCGATGACCGCCACCCCGCCCCTGCCCTCATCCGAGAGCTTTTCCGACATGGACCTTCCCGGTCCACTGAATGCCCGGCTCGCCGAGCTCGGGATGAAGGAACCCTTCCCGATCCAGGCCGCGACACTTCCGAACTCCCTCGCCGGACGGGACGTGCTGGGGCGGGGACGCACCGGCTCGGGGAAGACACTCGCCTTCGGGCTGGCCCTGCTCTCCCGTCTGGCCGGCCGGACCGCCTCACCACACCAGCCCCTGGCCGTGGTCCTGGTTCCCACTCGCGAGCTCGCCCAGCAGGTCACCGGGGCACTCACCCCCTACGCCCGTGCGGTGCGGCTGCGGGTCTCCACCGTGGTGGGCGGGATGTCCATCGGCCGTCAGGCCGGGGCACTGCGACGCGGCACGGAGATCGTCGTCGCCACGCCCGGACGCCTCACCGACCTGCTCGAACGTGGCGACTGCCGACTGGACCAGGTGGAGATCTCCGTCTTGGACGAAGCCGACCAGATGACCGACATGGGCTTCATGCCGCAGGTGACCCATCTGCTCGACCGGACCCTCCCCCATGGTCAGCGGCTGCTGTTCTCCGCGACGCTGGATCGCAACGTCGACCACCTGGTCCGCCGCTATCTCAACGATCCCGTGGTCCACTCGGTGGATCCCTCCGCCGGGGCGGTGACGACGATGGAACACCATGTTCTCCACGTCGGTGAGGACGACAAGCGTGCGACCGCCACCAGGATCGCCGCCCGCAAGAACCGGGTCATCATGTTCCTCGAAACCAAGCGGGCCGTCGACAAATTGGTCTCGCACCTGCTCGCCAGCGGGGTTCCGGCCGGCGGCCTGCACGGTGGGAAGTCCCAGCCGCAGCGGACCAGGACACTCGAACAGTTCAGGGACGAACGCGTCACCGTGCTCGTGGCCACCAACGTTGCGGCTCGCGGCATCGACATCGCCGACCTCGATCTCGTGGTCAACGTCGATCCGCCCCATGACCACAAGGACTACCTGCACCGCGGCGGCCGCACCGCAAGGGCCGGGGCACACGGCAGCGTGGTGAGTCTGATCCTGCCTCGCCAGCGCCGAGCGATGTCGCGCCTCCTGACCACAGCAGGGATCACTGCGAACACCAAAAGCGTGCGCTCGGACGGGGAGGAGCTGAGCCGGGTGACTGGTGCACGACTCCCTTCCGGGAGCCCTGTCACGATCCCCGCCCCCGTGAGCCGGCGTTCCGGTGCTTCACGCGGACAGCGCCGACGTCCCGGGTACAGGAACACCTCACCGCGTAGGACCGCGTGAAACCGGTGCCCACCGTCAAGCGCCGTTCTCTGCCCGGATCTCGGCGTTGATGCGTTGTGCCTCTTCGAGTTGGTCCTCCAAGATGATGATCCGACAGGCGGAGTCCAAGGACGTACCTTCGTCGACGAGTTCGCGAACACGGGCCGCGATACGCAGCTGGTAACGGGAGTAACGGCGGTGTCCTCCGGAGGACCGCAAGGGCGTGATCACCTTCGTCCGATCCAGACTCCGTAGGAAACCTGGGGTCGTACCCAGCATCTCGGCGGCCCGTCCCATGCTGTAGGCCGGATAGTCCTCGTCATCGAACTTGCTGTCGAGGTCTTGCGCTTCGTGGCTCTCTGGACTCACTGCATCCTCTGTGATTCGAGGCTCTCGACGCGGAAACGCGGGGACCCATGGGAAAGACCGCCTCCCATGTCACCCCAGCACCTCATATCTGCCATCTTCTCAGAATACTCAACCGCCCTGTCGGACATGGGCTCCTTCCTACCGCCGAGAAGGGCCTACATCGCGCTCAGGGGCCTGGCCCGGTGCCCTTTGTCACACCGATCCATCACGGTACTTCGGTGTGGGCCTGAGTGAGCCACACGTACGAGGAGGTCGGTATGCATCCGGCCGAGGGAAAGGTGACCGCTCGGGGACGACCGCAGACACACCTCGACGAGTGTGGGTGTTCCCCTGTGACATGCCCCCGATCCCGTTCGAGCATCGGCCGGTGTGGGCCACCCGATCTCGAACAAGGAGATGGGCTCCTCCCTCACGGAAGGAGCCCATCGACCACACGTCGGCTCTGTGCGATCGAAGTAGTACCCGTGGAGCGAGTGCTCACGCTGTTCGAAGAGCTCAGCCACGGCTCCGGGCCGAACGGCGCTGGGTACGGATGCAGCGGAACAGTTCCTCCCCGTAGGGCAGAACGATGAAGCCGCCGACCGCCGCGACGATACTGGCCACATAGCGACCGGACAGGCGTTCCCGTTTGGGTAGAAGTTTCCACCGATCCGGGTCGTCACCGGTGAAGGCCCGGACCTGGTCCCAATGCAGGCAGGACAGGAAAGCGATCGCGGTGAGGGGGAGCACTTCCAGGAAGCTGTGGATGTGCTGCTCCATCGGGTGTACCTCGCGATCCTCGGTGGCCACCTGTACATCCCACAGGGCCGTTGCCGCGTGGATCCCCGCAGCGACGTACATGGTGCCCAGCACCAATGGGTTGATGCGTGCGAACAGGCCCAACATGACCGGGATTCCGGCTTCGGCCATCATCAGCGCGTGGATGGCCGATTCGCGGGTTCCGCTCGTGTGCTCGATATCGGTACGTCGGTGCATGAGGTAGTCGGTGACCGCCGGGACGAACCACAGCGGCATGACCCCGTACAGCAAGAATCGTCGGGTGATGACCTCGAGCTCGTCACTGCCTCTCGGGACGGGAATCCTGGGACGGCTCCGCCAAGTCGCCACAGTCTCGCGCAGGGATCCGAAGAAACTCTTCACGTGCCCTCCACAGCCTCGCCTCTTGGTCCGGTGCAGGCCGAAATGGTGATCAGGAAGAGCCTCTCCACAGACGAGCCGCGAAATTATGTGTTCGTGCGGCGCTGATGGCCAGGTGCGCCCCGGTGTCTCGTCCGACTGATCCGGTCCCACCGGTTTTCGTAGCCATTCAGACACACCAACACCGTCAGAACCAGGACCGGTCCGAGCATGTCGGGTGACCGGGCACGAGGATCGCATCGGGACGCTGGTCCCACGCTGTGATCGACGTCGCCGAACACCAAGTCGGCAACGCGGTTTCCGGGTCGAAGACCCCACGTCGTACCGCACGCACAACCACCACTTCGGGCGAGGAAGGACAGTGCGCGGTCGAGTGCCATTCCCAGGCCCATTCCCTCAATGATTCACTCAAAGCCCAGTAGCCAAAATCCCGCTGATCTCCTACCGTGAGGACTCCTCCGAGAAGCGTTTTTCCTTCGGACCGGCGAGCTGTCCTCTCCCTCACTGCGCGCCGTCTCGCAGGACCATGCAGCAAGGCCTGCAGCCTCTCGCCGGGATTCGAAAAACACGACCACCCCCCGAAGAACAGAAGAGCATGGTGCATTCACCATCGCACTCGACCCCCGTGAAGTGTTCGAACGTATGGACACGTCGAAGTCTCGTCGGTGCCCTCGATCTCGGTGGCGCTGCTGCCCTGGGGGTTCCGCTGTACAACGCCTTCGGCATGCCAAGGATGTTAGCGCGCACACAACAGAAGACATTCTGTTGGGACCAGGTGGCGTGCTGTTGACCGATGTCGATATCGAGCGTATGAGAGCGCTCATCAACTGAGAGGGTGAGAGGGCTCTTGGTGGGCTGGACCGCCTCGTCGCCAACGGGTCCTCCGATGCCGGTTACGTCCCCGCCCGGTCGAGGAGTTGGTGCTCGGAGGCGAGGGCCAGGACTACGCGAATCTCCCCCGCAACGCGGCAGGTGGCCTCATGAGCGGCTACGACGCCTTCGACGAGCAAGCCTTGGCGAACATGTTGACCGTAGATCTTCGCACCCATGTGCGAGGACTTCCTCGAGAACCACAACAATGCGGTGTTCACCAGCTACTGGACCAGCTGGGGTCTGTGCAATATGTCCGCTCTGCTCGCCATCGGAGTGTTCGCAGAACGTGACGACCTCTACGACCGCGAGATCGACCACTTCTGGAATGGTGGGGCAACGGTTCCCTGAAGAACGCCATCCCGTTCGTTCCGAACGACGAACTCGCCCAGTGGCAGGAAGGCGGGCTCGACCAAGGGCACACGTTGATGGGTGTCGGACCGATGGGTGAGTTCATGCAGATCGCCCGGTCACAGGGCACGGGTCTGTTCGTGGCCGACGACGAGCGGTTCCGAAAGGCCGCCGAATACGTCGCCCGCCACAACCTCGGTTTCGGCACGCTCGTCCACACCGATCTGACCTGAGGGTCTTCGGTCATCGCCTGCTCGCTCGTACACAGTCACCGCGGGTTCCCCGCTCCCTTCGGATGACGGCCGACACGAGTCCGGAGCGATCGATGCCCGAGGGCCGCTCGGCGGTGTCCTTTCCCGGAAGGACGACGGCTCGTCGATGTCAC
>DXDP01000120.1 GCA_019115445.1 Candidatus Nocardiopsis merdipullorum | reverse complement strand
GCCCGCTGCGATGCGTGCCCCCACACCGGTCTCCGGTTACCTGCACGCTGCGGCGATGGTCAAAGCCGGTGTCTACCTGGTCGCCCGCCTCACCCCGGCCTTCGGTGACGTGCTGATCTGGCAGGGCATGGCGGTCTTCTTCGGGGTGCTCACCATGCTGCTGGCCGGTTGGAAGGCCTTGCGGCAGGTCGATCTCAAGCTCCTCCTGGCCAGTGGCACCATCAGTCAGCTCGGCTTCCTCATCGCCCTGCTCGGTACCGGCAACCAGTACGCCGCTCTTGCCGGGGTGTCGATGCTGGTCGCGCACGCACTGTTCAAGGCACCACTGTTCCTCGTGGTCGGCGTCATCGACCACAGCACCGGCACCCGGGACATCCATCAGCTCTCGGGCCTGCGCCGGTCGATGCCGGTCGCTTTCTGGATCTCGGTGGTGGCGGCCGCGTCCATGGCCGGTCTCCCCCCGACCCTGGGTTTTGCCGCCAAGGAACTCGCTTTCGGTGCCTACGTCGGCGGTGGTCTCCTCGAGACCATCACCCTGGCCGGCCTGGTCCTCGGCTCGGCGTTCACGGTCGCCTACAGCCTCCGCTTCCTGTGGGGCGCTTTCGCCTCCGAGGAGAATGTTCCCGACTCGAAGGTCCACTCCCCCGGCCCACTGTTCCAGGCACCCGCCATGGTGTTGGCCGCGCTCAGCGTCCTGGGAGGCCTGCTCTCCGCCCTCCTGAACCCACTGTTCACCCAGTACGCCGACACCGTGCAAGAACTGGGCCCCGGCGGAAACGAGGCTCACCTGGCCCTGTGGCACGGGTGGGAACCACCTCTGCTTCTGTCTGCGCTCGCCGTCCTGGGCGGTCTGACGCTGTTCAGTATCCGCTCCAGGGTCGAAGACATCGGTCACGCGACCTCCGTCATCGACCCGGACCACAACTACCGGCGACTGCTCGCCTGGTTGGAGACCCTGGCTCTGCAGACCACCGGCACGATCCAGCGCGGTTCCTTGCCGGTCTACCTCGGTACGATCCTGATCGTCCTCGTCGCCGGCGCCGCCTGGCCCGTCCTCGGTGGGCGGATCTGGGAGACGCCCACTCCCGAGCTCAGGCTCTGGGACACCCCGGTGCAGATCATCCCGGCGATCATCATGGTCGTCACCGCGCTCACAGCGGTCTTCGTCCGGCGGCGTCTGTACTCGGTCATCCTCGTCAGCATCAGCGGTTACGGCTGTGCAGCCCTGTTCTACCTCCAGGCCGCACCCGACATCGCCCTCACCCAGTTCCTGATCGAAACGGTCAGTCTGGTCGTGTTCGTCCTGGTGCTGCGCAGGCTTCCACCGAACTTCTCGACACCCGCCCTACGTGGCCGTCGTGTGTGGAACCTCGCCCTCGGTGCCGCGACCGGTCTGCTCACCGCCTCCATGACCTACTTCGCCCTGGCCGGCCGCCAAGAGGAGTCGATCTCCTCCGGCTACCCGGCCGCCGCGGAAGAAGCCGGAGGCCAAAACCTCATCTCCGTCCTGCTCGTCGACATCCGTGCATGGGACACCATGGGCGAGATCTCCGTGCTGGCCGCAGCCGCCGCCGGTGTCGCGAGTTTGATGTTCGTCCGTAGAAGGGCCCGGCCTCGCAGGGCACCCACCGGTTTGATGACGCTGTCCGTGTCTTCTCCGGTGGAACGACCCAACGGACAGGTCGAGGTCGACCTGTCCAACCTGAGGTTCGCCACGAACGTGGTGCACCTCGAACCCCGATGGGACCATGCCTGGCTGCCCGGGGCAGGTGCCCTTCCCACCGAGCGTCGATCACTGTTCTTCGAGGTGGTTTCACGCTTCCTGTTCCCGGTGGTCATGGTGATCTCGGTGTACTTGTTGTTGACCGGGCACACCGCTGTCGGTGGTGGTTTCGCGGGCGGTATCGTCGCGGGCCTGGCGTTCATCGTCCGGTACATGGCCGGTGGCAGGTACGAGCTGTACACCACTGCATGGGTACAGCCCGGTGCCCTCATCGGCGCGGGGTTGGCGCTCGCCACCGGTACCGGCCTGGCCGGCGCCTTCATCGGTGACAACATCCTCGCCGGGACCCACGGCTACCTCGATCTCGGGATCCTGGGCGAAGCACACCTCACCGTGTCCCTCTTCTTCGACCTGGGCGTCTATCTCCTGGTGATCGGGCTGATCCTGGACATCCTGCGCAGCCTCGGTGCGCGTATCGACGAACAGATCGAACGAGACGCTGCGCGCACCGACGAGGCTTCGCGGGCCGAAGCGACCAAGCAGGCCGAGGAGGTCACCTCGTGAACGAATCACCGAGTCTTGTCCTCGTCGTCGTCATCGGTGTCCTGGTCGCCGTGGGCGTCGTGCTCCTGCTGGAGCGCAGCCTCACCCGTGTCCTCCTCGGGTTCGTGGTGATGAGCAACGGGGCCAACCTGATGATCCTGGCCGCCGGTGGTGCGGCCGGTGGTCCCCCGGTCCTGTGGTTCACGGAGGAGGGAAAGATGACCGACCCCCTCCCCCAGGCGATGATCCTCACCGCCATCGTCATCACGCTCGGCCTCACGGCGTTCCTGCTGGCCATGGCCTACCGGAGCTGGCAGCTGGAGGGCAACGACGAAGTCCAGGACGACGCAGAGGACCTGCGGATCGCCCACCACGAGGGCCGGCGTGCGATGCGGCACCGCTTCGGGCAGGAACGTCGCCGTTTGCGTGCCGACATCCGCCGACAGCGGGCCGAACTGCAGGCGACCATCGCCGCGGCCGACGCCCAGGAACTGGCGGAACAGGCCCGCATCAAGTCGGAGATCGCCGCTGCCCAGGCAGAACTTGCCCGGTACGAGGCCGATGCCGAGGACGGCGGGGCCGACGAGAAGTCACAGGAGACCATGCGCCGTCTCAGCGACCGCAAGGAGAGCATGGCCGCACAGGTCACCGATTTGCGGGGCCGGATCCGACTGGGCCGTAGACGCCTGCGGGAACACCGTCGGGCCGACCGTGCCGCCGAGCGCGAGTTGTGGCGTGAGCTACGGCGCCGTGTTCGTGCCCAGCGGCGTGAAACACGTCTTTCCATGCGGTCCGAGCGAGAACGACTGGCTCGGGCCGAGGACAGCGACCTGCAAGGGAGCGAATGACCATGGGATCCCTCTTCGCCGACTCCTTGCACCTTCTGGTCCCTCTGCCGGTGATCCTGCCGCTGTTCGCAGCGGGTGTGAAGCTGGCCCTCGGGGGCAGACGGCCCAAGCTCCAGCAGGCGGTGAGCCTGATCACCCTGACGGTGGTGCTGATCGTCGGTGCTCTGCTGATGGTCGGATCACAGCGGTACGGGCCCCAGGCCGTCCAGATCGGTGGTTGGGGGACCCCGATCGGTATCACGGTGGTTGCCGACCAGCTGGCGGCCCTGATGGTCACGGTCTCGGCCGCCATCACCCTGGCCGTG
>DXDP01000119.1 GCA_019115445.1 Candidatus Nocardiopsis merdipullorum | reverse complement strand
TCCTTCTGAGGGGCAAGAACCGCCCATCGCTCCCCTTGCCCCACCCCGAGCCGAAGACCAGGACGTTCGTCAGGGGCACGGGTTCACCAAACGGTGTCGAGGAAGTCGGCCAAGGCCGGGGCAACGTCCGGGGAGAAAGGACGGTCGGCATCCAGGCGAGGGGCGGCCCCCGGGGTGTCCTCGTTTTCGCGAAAGACGTGGTCGGTTCTTGGCAGGTCGACCCGCTCGGCCTGCACGAAGCCGTCCATGAGGCGGTCCACGTCCTCACGCAGGACTTGGTCGTCCTCCTCGCCCCACAGCACCAGGGCGGACGTCTGCGAAGGAAGGTCCTCGGCCAGGTCGACCGGGTCCAGTGCGTCCATGGCGGCCAGGAAATCGGTGTTTTGTGGTGCGTACACGGATTCCAGGGTGGGGTCCAGATCATCGGGCAGAGCGTGCCCCTCACGGATCGAGGCGCGGGCCGCGCGTGCGTCCGACAGCAAATTCACGGACTCGTTCTCCGCGATCGCACCGGTGGACTCCATTGTCCGCACTTGCTCGGTGAGCTGGCGGTCGATCAGGTCCATGTAACGGGTACCGGGGGGTGCGGCAAGTACCACGGCGGGGGAGGCGTCGGGGACCAATTGGTGAAGACGGAGCGCGTAGAGGGCCCCTTCGCTGTGTCCGAGGGCCACGGTCCGTTCCGGGTCCACCTCGGGTTGGGCGAGGAGTTCCTCGTAGGCGGCCACGACCTGGTCATCGAAAACCTGTGGATCGATGGGGGAGTCGGGGTCGTGTGAGCCCAGGTCGGTCTCCCCGCTACCGAATTTGTCGTAGCGCAAGGAGGCCACCCCGAGTTCGGTGAGGATCCGGGACAGGTTGAGGTTGGTGTTCGCCTCGGGGCGCATGTCGCTGTTTCCGTCGCGGTCGGTGGGTCCGCTGCCGGAGATGATGAGGGCCCCGGGAAGTTCCTCGTCCTGGTCGGTGTGCGGCACCGTGAAGGTGGAGTGCACCTGTTCTCCTTCGACCTGGAAGCTCAGTTCGCGGTCGGTGCCATCAACTCCCGGGGGTTCGACGGGCTCGTTCGAAGAAGTGCAGGCCGTGACCAGCAGAAGGGAAGCGGCAGCGCCACCGAACGCACCGCGCCACCACCGTGTCGGTTGAGAGGAGGTTGCTGTGGACACGCCCCACAGGCTATACCGTTCAGACCCGGCGCATCACGGTCACGACCTTGCCGAGAATGGTTGCCCGGTCACCGTTGATCGGCTCGTAGTTGTCGTTGCGTGGCATCAGCTGGACATGGCCGTCCTCGGTGCGGCGTAGCACCTTCACCGTGGCTTCCTCGTCCAGCAGCGCGGCGACGATGTCTCCGTTCTCGGCGTCGTCCTGTTGACGGACCACCACCAGGTCACCGTCGGTTATTGCGGCGTCGATCATCGAATCACCGACCACGGTGAGCATGAACAGACGGCCCTCCCCGACCAATCGACGGGGCAGGGAGAAGACTTCCTCCACCGATTCCTCGGCCAGGATCGGTCCCCCGGCGGCGATCCGCCCGAGCAGAGGGATGGACGTGGAGTGTTCGTCACCGGTCTCCTCTGGGGAGAATTCGGTCGTTCCGGAGCGGCCGGGGCGACGCAGTTCCACCGCTCGCGGTCGGTTCTGGTCACGGTGGAGGTAGCCCTTGTGCTGAAGCACCTTGAGCTGGTGCGCGACGCTGGAGGGGCTGGACAGCCCGACCGCGTCGCCGATCTCCCGGATGGAGGGCGGAAAGCCGCGGTCCTGCAGATACCGCTGAAGGAAGTTCAGGATGCTCTGCTGACGGGCGGTGAGTTTGGGTGTTCGGGTCACGGAATCCGTTGGGTCCTGCACGGGAGCGACAACGGTTGCGGTCTCCGTGGGGGCGGGAATCTCCTCCGGCACGGCCGGGCCTCCTCGGTATTCGGTTCGGTCAGGGCCTGCTGTGGATTGCCACCACCGGAGCGACCGCGCTGACCTGGGGTCCACGTGATGGCGGAACCGGTGTGAAATCAATACCAACGGTAGTCGTTGCGCACGGTGATATCAAACAAGCGTTCGAGAGCTGTGGGCGATTGCCCCTCGTTTTCACGGCCTGATGGGCCTGCCCTTCACCCAAGTGTGTACATATGAGCGCGCAGAGTTGTGTGAAAATGCTCGAACAAGAGGTGGCCGACCCGGCATCGGGGGAGTGTGGGCAGCGTCTCCACGCGGGTTCGGATGGGCGTCATGCCTGCGTGATGAAGGGATGGGCGGGGGCCGACCGCCGTGGCGAGCTCTCTTCGGGTGTGGCTGTCGCTATCCTTGCGGACAGAATCGGCCCGCCATCGGTGTGGGCCGAAAGCCCCCGTCCCTTGTGATCGGCCACCGGCTCGGTGGTCTTTCGACCATGCACGGAACACCTCTGTGCGCAAAGTTGCGGAGACACTCGTAGAGGTCTAGGTTGACCGCAACATCTGGTGGGTTTCAGTGGCAGGAGACCCATAAGTTGTGGTTTAGTGGGGTCAAGGGTTGTCGGTCTGGGTGTGGGAAGCAGGTGAGCCGGGATGCATTGTCCGTTCTGCCGCCATCCGGATACCCGGGTGATCGACAGCAGAGCCGCGGACGACGGCGCGGCCATCCGCCGCCGCCGGTCCTGCCCCGTGTGCGAGCGCAGATTCACCACGCAGGAGAACGTCCTGCTCATGGTCGCCAAGCGCTCCGGGGTCACCGAACCGTTCAGCCGTTCCAAGATCATCGCCGGGGTACGGCGGGCCTGCCAGGGGCGCCCCGTCTCCGAGGACGCCCTGGCCAAACTGGGGCAACGGGTCGAGGAGGAGATCCGCAGTCGCGGGGTGGCCGAAGTGCCCGCCCACGAGATCGGACTGGCCATACTCGGACCGATGCGGGAACTCGACGAGGTCGCCTACCTCCACTTCGCCAGTGTCTACCGCGGTTTCGAGAGCCTCGCCGACTTCGAGGCCGAGATCGCCAGTTTGCGTGCCGACCGCGAGGTCGGTCCCACCAAGACCGGTCTCTGACAGACATCAGCATCACCGGGTGACGGACGGTCCGACCATGACGGTCCGCAGCACCCGACCCTTTCGGGGAACGACGGGGACGTGACACGAAGGCAGCGGATCCCCACACGCCTCATCACCATGGACGCCGCGCACGGCCACAACGACCGTGCCCACGAAGCACTTCGGGGAGAGTCCGTAATGACGGAAACCACCAGCGGAACAACGGGACGCAAGGGCAAGGGGGGACGCAAGGGTCTGAAGATCAAACGCGTCTTCACCGTCGCGGGCGTACACCCCTACGAAACGCTCGACTGGGAGCGGCGCGACGTCGTCATGACCAACTGGCGCGACGGCACCGTCAACTTCGAGCAGCGCGGGGTGGAGTTCCCGGTCTCCTGGTCGATGAACGCCACCCAGATCGTGGCGAGCAAGTACTTCCGTGGCGCGATCGGCACCCCCGAACGCGAGTGGAGCCTCAAACAGCTCATCGACCGGGTCGTGGACGTCTACACCCGGACCGGCGCCGAGAACGGCTACTTCGCCACCGAGGAAGACGCCGAGATCTTCGACCACGAGCTGAAGTACGCCCTGGCGCACCAGATGTTCAGCTTCAACTCCCCGGTCTGGTTCAACGTCGGAACGGACTCGGCCCAGCAGGTCAGCGCCTGCTTCATCCTGTCCGTGGACGACACCATGGAGTCGATCCTCGACTGGTACAAGGAAGAGGGGATCATCTTCAAGGGCGGCTCGGGTGCGGGGGTCAACCTGTCCCGTATCCGTTCCAGTCAGGAGCTGCTGTCCTCCGGAGGCACCGCCTCCGGTCCGGTCTCCTTCATGCGCGGTGCCGATGCCTCGGCCGGAACCATCAAGTCCGGCGGCGCCACCCGGCGGGCGGCCAAGATGGTCGTGCTGGACGTCGATCACCCCGACATCGAGGAGTTCGTCGAGACCAAGTCACGTGAGGAGCACAAGATCCGTGCTCTGCGTGATGCAGGGTTCGACGTCGACCTCGGCGGCTCGGACATGTTCAGCGTCCAGTACCAGAACGCGAACAACTCGGTGCGGGTCTCCGACGCGTTCATGCGCGCGGTCGAGACCGGTTCCGAGTTCGGTCTGACCTCACGTACCACCGGCGAGGTCGTGGCCACCGTCGACGCCAAGGAGCTGTTCAACCGGATGGCCCAGGCGGCCTGGGAATGCGCAGACCCGGGGGTGCAGTACGACGACACCATCCAGGACTGGCACACCAACCCCGAGACGGGACGGATCTCGGCGTCCAACCCCTGCTCGGAGTACATGTCGCTGGACGACTCCTCCTGCAACCTGGCTTCGATCAACCTCCTGAAGTTCCTGCGGGAGGACGACAGTTTCGACGTCGAGAGCTTCACCAGGCTGACCGAGCTGATCATCACGGCGATGGACATCTCCATCACCTTCGCGGACTTTCCGACGACGAAGATCGATGAGACCACCCGTGCCTACCGTCAACTCGGCATCGGCTACGCCAACCTGGGCGCTCTGCTCATGGCCACCGGGCACGCCTACGACTCCGAGGGCGGCCGTGCGGTCGCCGGCGCCATCACCTCGCTGATGACCGGCACCGCCTACCGGCGCAGTGCGGAGATGGCCGGGATCGTCGGCCCCTACGACGGCTACAAGCGCAACGCGCAGGCGCACAAGCGGGTCATGCGCAAGCACGCCGCGGCCAACGACGACCTGCGCACGGTCGGCACGATGGAGGAACCGATCCGGGTCGCGGCCGGCCGCGAATGGGCGGACTGCCTCAAGATCGGTGAGCGCAACGGTTGGCGCAACGCGCAGGCGAGTCTGTTGGCCCCCACCGGGTGCCTGACCGGCGACACCATGGTCACCACCGACCGTGGGCTGGTCCGACTCTCCGAGCTGGGTGATGTCTACGGCCCGAAGTGGCAGGAACTGTCCGCCCGAGTGTCCACCGACGATGGTCCGAGGCAAGCCACGAAGTTCTTCGTCAACGGGGAGGAGCCCACCCGGAGCATCGTCACGGAGGGCGGCCACCGGTTGCAGGGTACGTACACTCACCGGATCAAGGTCGTCGACCAGGAGACGGGCGCCTGGGAGTGGAAGCGCTTCGCAGACATCACCGAAGGTGATGTCGTTCCGATGCAACTGGGCACCATGGTGGGTGAGCCCCGCCGTGTGGTGCTTCCCGTTCTCGACCGCGCCCATGACGCGGAAGACCACGACCTGTTCGTGCCCGAGGCCCTTGACGAGGAACTGGCAGAACTGGTCGGCCACTTCATGGGCGAGGGTGACCTCCACACCGAGGGAGTGCAATTCTGCGTCCCCGATGCGGACATCGACGTGGTCGAGCGGCTCCGTGTCCTGGCCAAGGGTCTCTTCGGTCTGGAACCGGAGGTGACACAGAAGCAGGGCCACCAGGAGGTCACTTTGTCCTCGGCCGGTCTGGCCCGCTGGTGGACGAAGGCCGGATTCGCCAAGGACCTGCCCGGCCAGGACCACACGGGTGAGGCATGGACACCCAAGGTTCCCTCCACACTCCTTCGAACCAACGATCCGCGTGTCTACGCCGCCTTCCTGCGTGGGCTGTTCGAAGCGAACGGCACTGTGTCGGAGGGGACACCCGGCCTTTCCACCGTGCACGCATCGCTTGCCGGTGAGGTCCGCACTCTGCTGCTGGCTCTGGGGATGGCCTCCACCACCCGGGTGACCAAGAGCGAATTCGGCGGTGACCGCCACGTGGTCCGGTTGCAAAACGTCGATCACACCCTGCGCTTCGACGAGACCGTCGGGTTCCTGGGCAACCGCAAGAACGCGCTCGTCGCCGACCTGGGATCCGAACACCACGCCCGAGGGGACCGGATCATGCTGCCCCGGCCGGTGTGGGACGAACTGGTTCCGGTCGGACACCCCGAACGTGCACGGGTTGTGCAGTCCCTGAACAAGGACGGTGCGGTCCCCCGCCGGCTCGCCTCGTCGATCCACACACAGACCCTGGACGAGCGGCTCGCCCACGCCCTGAACCATGTGTTCGAAAAGGTCCGGGTCAACGAGGACGGTGGGGTTCGGCCCACCTACGACATCTCGGTGCCCGACAACGTCACCTACGTGGCCAACGGCCTGGTCAGCCACAACACCATCGGCTTCATGATGGACTGCGACACCACCGGCGTCGAGCCGGACTTCTCACTGGTCAAGTTCAAGAAGCTGGTCGGTGGCGGCTCCATGCAGATCGTCAACCAGGCCATCCCGCGCGCGCTGAAGAACCTGGGTTACCAGGAGGAGCAGGTCGAGGCGATCGTCGAGTACGTGTCCGAGAACGGTCACGTCGTGGACGCGCCCGGCCTGCGCACGGAACACTACGAGGTCTTCGACTGCGCCATGGGGCGACGTTACATCGAGCCGATGGGCCATGTGCGCATGATGGCCGCGGTGCAGTCGTTCTTGTCCGGTGCCATCTCCAAGACGGTCAACGTCCCGGAGGAGGCCACGGTCGAGGACTTCGAACACATCTACTTCCAGGGATGGAAGCTCGGGTTGAAGGCGCTCGCGGTCTAGCGCGACAACTGCAAGGTCGGCCAGCCACTGTCCACGGGCAAGAGCGAGAGCAAGGAGGCCGAGGAGCCGGAGACGAAGATCGTCGAGGTACCCCGTCCGGTCCGTCGCCGTCTGCCGAAGAAGCGCCCCAGCGAGACCACCTCGTTCTCGGTGGGTGGCGCCGAGGGTTACATCACGGCGGGCTCCTACCCGGACGACGGTTTGGGCGAGGTCTTCATGAAGCTCGGCAAGCAGGGTTCCACTCTGGCCGGTGTCATGGATGCCTTTTCCATCGCGATCTCCATCGCCCTTCAGTACGGGGTCCCGTTGGAGACCTACGTGGAGAAGTTCACCAACATGCGGTTCGAGCCCGCCGGTATGACCGACGATCCGGACATCCGCATGGCCCAGTCGGTGGTCGACTACATCTTCCGTCGTCTGGCCCTGGACCACTTGCCCCACGAGGACCGTATCGCCCTGGGTGTGCTGTCAGCGGCGGAACGGCAGGCACAGGTTGCGGGTGAGGACCCCAACCAGGTCGCCACTCAGGTGGAGTCCTACGCCCAGTCGGCCTCTGTGACGGTCCCGGCCCCCGAGAAGAGCGTCGAGCAGGAGTCTCAGGACGGTCGCGCAGAAAAGACCGCCGAGCCGCAGGGTTTTGTGGCCGATGCTCCGTTGTGCACCACCTGTGGTACGAAGATGCGTCCCTCCGGCACCTGCTATGTCTGTGAGGGGTGCGGCGCCACCAGCGGGTGCAGCTGATCCCGGGCATCCTTTCCGGGAGCCGTCGTGGAGCGAGGGTCTGCCGTCCGGCAGGCCCTCGCTGTTTCGGTGGCGGTACTGCCGGCCGGTGGGTGAGCATCGGTGACCTGACCGCGGCCTGTCTTGCCGACGAACACCCCCAAGGATTCACGGGCGAAGAAACGGGTAATTCGTCGAAACTTGTTCCGATCCGTCGACAGAAGGGATCCCATGCTGATCGCCTCGATCCTTCGGAGGAAGGGTTCGACGGTGGTGAGCGTCGCACCGGAAGCGACCGTCACCCACTTGCTCACCGAACTCTCCCGGCACAACATCGGTGCCGCCGTCGTGGCCCGCGAGGACACGCTCATCGGCATCGTTTCCGAACGTGATGTGGTCCGTGGGCTCGGACGCCATGGTCCGGGACTGCTTTCCGTACCCATCGCGGACATCATGACCACCGACGTCTACACCTGTACCACCGAGGACACCATCGAAGAAGTCAGCGAGGCGATGACCTTGCGCCGATTCCGACACGTACCGGTCCTCTCCGAGGGCAAGTTGGCGGGCATCGTCAGTATCGGTGACGTGGTCAAGAGCCGACTGCGTGCTCTGGAGGAGGACAAAGCCCAGCTGGAATCCTACATCCACGGCACATAGGCCGCCGGGGGATCGTTTCCCATGTCGGTGCCCCACCCGCCCGTACCGTTCCGGCCGGCTCGTTCCGGTGAGTCGGCCGGAACGGGGGCGGCAGGCCACCGGATGAAAGCGTTCACGTCACGTTGCTGACACGACCCCTGGTTTTCGGACGTCTCCTGTGGCTCGGTTATGTATGACCAGTACCGTCTCGATGGAGATAAAACCAGCTTTCAGCTGAAACCGAGCGGGCGAACGAAGCGTCGAAGTCGATAGTTCCCGACCTTCAGCAACAAGGAGTAAGTGCCTATGTCCTTCGCGCAAACAGTGCGCGGAGCGACCGACGTGATGGCCGAAGCCGGCGATCCACGTCAAGTCGTGTCCGATGCAATGCAACAGGCCTCCGGAGGGCCGGGGGAGGACGGCACCGGCCTCGACCCGAGTGACTTCATGGCCGCCCGGGACCAAGGGACGTCCGTCGGCACCAGGATCGAACAAAAGACCACCTCCCTGAACAACACCGGGGAAGCACTCAACCGCAGCGAGTACGAGCGTGGACCCCAAGGGCCGGTCCATGTCATCTGCCCGATGGTCATCCCCCGGGGCCGCACCTTCGTCACGATGTTTCCGGCGATCGCCCTGCTCGGCATCGGTGTTCTGGGAGCCTTCACGTTCCTGATCCCCCAAGCCGTGTCCGGTGAGGCCACGGGCAACCCCATGCTCAACCCGTTCTTCGGCATCCACTATTGGATCATCACTGTGGCCGTCACGGCGTTCATGTGGTGGCGACAGGGCATGGTCATGGTGCCCGAGGGGTGCGAGGCCATCGTCACCCGCTTCGGTAAACGCGAGAACAACTTCTCCGCAGGACGCGTGACCTTGTTCAACCCGTGGAAACGCGTGTCGTACATCGTCAACACCACGCGTGAGTACCCCTTCAACGCACCCATCCGTGAAGCACCCACCAAGAGCGGTGTGCAGGCCTCGGTGGACCTGTTCGTCCAGTTCAAGATCGAGAACGCCACGGACTTCGTCTACACCCTGGGCGGTGTGCACGGTTTCCAGGAAAAGCTCAACAACGCCATCAGCGAGACCACCCGAAGCCTCATCTACGAGCAGGAGGCCTCGGCGATCTACGACATGGTCGGTGAGAGCACACAAGGACTGCTGAACGCCCTCAACCGGCAGTTCAGCGGCATCGTCGTACTGACCAACGCCAACATCACCCACGCCGAACCCTCCAACCAGGAGTATCGGATGGACCTTGCGGCGACGGAAATGGTGCGGGTGGCCAAGGACGCCTACACCTTCGAGTACGAGCTCCAGTTGCGCAAGGAACAGAACGAGGGTGACCTGAACAAGGAGTTGGCCACCCTCAACGAGACCCTGTCGGCGATCCAGGCCGACATCGCCCAGTACCAAGCGCAGATGGACACTGCACTGGAACGGGAGACCAACCGGGCCCGGGCCGTGGCCCGCCAGCGGTTCGTCGAGGCCGAGTCCGAGGCCAACGCCAACGCAGCACTTCTCCAGGCCCAGGCACTGGACATTCGCGCGGTCAGTGCCGCCGAGGCACCCGAGATCCTCAACTACCGATTCCGGGAGAACTTGCTGGGCAAGCTGGAGGCGGTCGCCGACAGTCTGCCGCAGGTACTGCGGATCGGCTCGGGGGACGAAACAAGCGTCAACTACCTGCAGATCGCCCAGGAGATCATCGGCCAGTCCGACTCCGTACTGTTCTCGAAGGAGGACATGGAGGCGATCCGTGGGCGTCTGGGCGAGATCCAGGCACGTATCGCCGAACGCGAGCAGGAGATCAGCGAACTGGTGGACGACGCCGAAGAGCCCCAGGGTGGTGAGGCCCCTGACGAGGAACTCGTCGAGGAGATCCGGCAGTCGGTCTCGGAAGAGGCGATCGACGAGCGGATCCCCCCGGAGAACACCCCCCCGGAAACCACCGAGGGAGCCGGATACCACGAGGCACCGCCGCCCACCGGCCCCCGATACCCCGAAAGCGCACCCCAGCCGTCGTGGCAACAGCTCGACCCGAACCAGGGAGGTCAGTAGATGAGCCGGTCCATGAACGCAGGTGGCGGCTCCAGCATCAAGGAGACCCTCGCCTCCTGGAGCGACCTGGTGGGACTGCTGCGCGGTGGTGATCAGGGCGCGATCGTGCCCGTGGTCATCCCGCGCGACAATCGCGGTCTGCGCTGGACGGTCCTGATCTGGTTCGGCCTGTTCGCCCTGAGCTCGGCGCTGATGATGGCGATCAACGCTGCTCTTGGCCACGGGGCGACTGTCTATTTCGTCCTTGCGATCCCCACGATGCTCGTGGGGATACTCGCGATCGTCGTGGCCGGACTGTGGTGGTGGCGTGGATCGATCATCGAGATCGAGGAGGGCACGCACGGGGTCCTCACCAAGTACGGAGCCGTGGTACGTGCGATCGGCCCCGGGCGCCACTACCTGTGGAACCCGTGGACACGGGTCGACTTCGTGGTGGACACCCGTACGGAGATCCCCTACACCGCACCGGTCCTGGCCTGCCCGACCAGGGAGAACGTGCCGCTGAAGTCGATCGAGTTCTTCCTGAAGTTCCGCATCATCGACCCGATCCGGTTCGTGAACATCATCGGTGCCAGCAACTTCGACCTGGTGCTGTCCAGCGCGGTGCAGGACGCCATTCGCCAGCGCAGCCGCCAGGTGAACACCGAATCCGCCTACGACCTGCGCGGATCCAACGTCGAGGACATGCGTAGGCTGCTCAACAGCCAGCTGGAGAGGTACGGAGTGACCATCACCGGCTGCAACATCCCCGACGTGCAGTTGCCCAACCAGTACCAGCAGCACCTGGCCACTCGGGAACGGGTCGCCAAGGAGCTGGTCGCCTACGAGCAGGAGTGGGAGCTCACGCGCAAGCGTCGTATCGACACTTTGCTGATGGACATCGAGCGGTCCAAGAAGACCCGTGATGCCAAGATCGTCGAGGTCAACGCCTCCCTGAACAAGGCGCGCAAGGACGTTGCGCAGATGTTGCAGGAGCAGGAGACCGAGGCACAGCGGGTGCGCTACGAGATCGAGACTCGCGGTCGGGCCGACCTGGTCGCCGCGGAGAACGAGGCCAAGGCCCAGGAGCGCCTTGCCACCGCCTACCGGGACAACCGGGCGATGCTGGAGTACGAGTTGGCCCGTCGCCGCCTGGATGTGGGGGCCGCTCTGGCCGAGCAGGCACCGCGCCCGGTCGTGGTCCAGACCGAAAGTGGTTCGGGTGACGGATCGGCGCTGTCCACCCTGCTCACCGCGCAGCTCCTGCCCCAGGTGATGAACAGCGGCCAAAGCTCTCGCGTGTCTTTGGGGGCGAACTCCGACAACGTCTCGGACGCCTTCGACAACGCTCAGGGTGCGGTTTCGGCTGCGGCCGAGCGTCAACAGCAACTGTCGGAGGAATACCAGCGCAGGCAGGAATCTGCGATGCGCCAACAGTTCGAGAAGGGCGAGGGGTACGGCCAGGGGCGTCGCCGCTGAACCGACCTCACCGAGAAACGGGGGCGGGGCCCGCGACCGATCGCGGACCCCGCCCCGTTCTTCAGGTGATTCAGCTGTGTTCAAGAGGTGGGGTCAGGTCCGCGTAACCGGACCCGAGGTCGATCCCGTTGCGGGCCCCGATCTCCACGAGGTCACCGACTTCTCCGGCTTGGGAGAGCGCCAGGTCGTCGTCGCCGATCGCGTGTGCGCGGCGCATCGCGGTGATGGCGTCATGGATTCTCAGGTGAAGGGTGAGCGCGAATTCGCCCATGGGTGTACTCCTCGGGTGTTGCGGCTCTGCCAGGGGCGGAGCGGCTCGGGACCACTCCGTCAAGGCGCTTCCCGTTCTATACCCCGAGGGTGAGAACTGTGTTGGAAGAAGGCAGTATCCGGCAAAGGAAGAGGTAAGGATCGCCTTGCCGAACCCTTCGATGCACCTTTGTCTTCCTCAGTGCTTCACCCACACGTACCAGTCACCGGAGACGTGTTCGTAGATGTTGGATCCCTGTCCGGGCACGAACACGCCGGTGGGGATCTCCTCACCGCTGTGAGCCAAACCACCACTGGGTTTGAAGAGCCCGGCACCTTGGATCTCGTAGTGCGTGATCTCGTCGGAGACCGAGACGCTGTGCAGCGGATAGAGGCCGGACCACTCTCCGTTGCGGGGAACGGTGGTGGAATCGTTCACCTCCGAACGCAGGTCGAGAAGCTGCTCGGAGGAGACCTGTATGCGCGTCTGCAACGGGATGTCGAGAACGGCCAGGCCGATGGCCAGTGCAGCGATGAGGGGTGCGGCGATCCAACGCAACCAGTAGTACCGGATCATCGGGCGGGCGACGGCCAGAGCGATCCCCAGACGTAGAGCCCCCATGCCGGCCAGGAACAAGCCACCGACCAGGGCGGTCAGGAACGTGGGCAGGTGCCCTCCGGGGACGCTGTCCTCGAAGAGCAGGAGGAGCCCGATCACCGCGCACGCGGGGATGTAGAGCCGTCCGGGAGGGCGGGAGGACCAGCTGATCAGCCGCTCACCCAGTGTCGGCTTCTCGGAGAGTTCGATCAGCTTGGCCACGGACCCGTCCGGGGTCGGGCCGGAAGCTTCGGCGGACATGGCGTACCCCCCTGGCGAATCCGTGCCATGACGACGCGTGTCCGGAAGGTGGGCCCTTGGGGCCGGGCGGACCGCGTCAGAGTCGATACGGCCGTCGAGGCGCGGCCTGCCCCACAGGATAGAGCAGTGACGGTGCCTGTTCGCGGCGGTGAAGAGAAACGATGGGATCTTTTGTCGCTCTTCGGAGCAAGAAGTGGTGTTGGCCCCGGTGCGTGGGCGGCCGGTGCGGGACGGAGACGAGGTGGCCCCACCAGCGGCGTCCACAACCGGCGGCCATGGGTACACACACCGCTGTCACCAGCACAGTCGTCGTCCAGAAGGGGAAAGGCACCATGTCGAAGGTGTCCGCCGCGGAACCGACGAAGGCAGCGGTCCCGGCCGCAAGCGGGCCCGCCGGTCATGTGATCAGACCCACTCCGAAAGCGATCGTGGTCCCGGCGAAACACGTCTGGGAGCGAACTTTTCCTCGTGGCCGGGCAAGAACCCCCGGCCGGTACGGAAAGGGGACGGAAAAGCTCTAAGGTTGGGGCGTGCCTACGAGTTCACGAAAGACCGGCCCACCTCCCGCACCGACCTTCGAGATCGAGGACGAACTCCGTGGCGGAGGTGCCCGCGTGGTGGCCGGGATGGACGAGGTCGGCCGTGGTGCCTGGGCCGGACCGGTTCTGGTGTGCGCGGTCGTTCCCGGGGAGGGTGACCCACCCGACGGACTCACCGACTCCAA
>DXDP01000118.1 GCA_019115445.1 Candidatus Nocardiopsis merdipullorum | reverse complement strand
AAGCGGACCGACGACAACACCTCGAAATTTGCGACCACGCGACCGCCGGCCTTGAGGCCGCGGTCAGCCTTGACGATGTCCTCGCGCGCGGGAATGACTTTGTCGTTCTCCCAACGGCTGATCGTTGACGCTGCCAGGCCGGACGCACTACCGAGTGAGCGCAGCGATAGGCCAGCGCTTTCTCGCTCTTCGCGTAGATATTCCCCTAATGTCTGTTCATGCTTGTGTCCCTCTTGTGTCTCCATGAAGGCGAATCTAATAGAGCTGTTGCCGTTACGGCTATGTCCAGCGCGATACATCCCTATCTCTGGGAGACACGACGCTTCGGCCCCATCCTTGACCCATGGACGGTCATGGACAATCCCAGATGCAGCAACGGACGGGCCTTGGTGACCTTCGAGGAGGTTGCGCGGATACCGGCCCCATGTCTTTGTTGGCCGAGGCATTCGAGTCGCGCCGCATCATGCGTCACCGGGAAGGCAACGTCCTTCGGGTCAACGATCCCTACTTGAGGGAACCGGTCGACATCACCTGGACGGAGCGCGGCTACTGCTGGATGTCGCCCGGGCAAGAACCGTGTTTTGGTGACCCGGGGCGGGTGGCGGAGGTGGTGGACACCGTGATTCGCCAGTACGCGGGTATCCACATGGAAGAAAGGTGACCGATGATCGACACCCGCGACGTCCTGATGGAAACCGATCGGTCGTGCCTGTTCTTCACCGGAGAGGTCGCCGTGGTGCTGGGGGTGAGCACCACCACCGTCAAGCGGCTGGACGACACCGGACAGCTTCGCGCTCACAGGAACCGCCGTACCGGGTGGCGGTACTTCGAGGCGGGGGACGTCTTCGACTTCTTGGAGAAGCGGCGGACCGACACGTGAAGCGTGATCACACGAGAGGGGGATGGTGAACAGGTTTCGGGTTCGTGTTTTGTCGAGGAAGCCCCACCGTGTGGGGGAACTGTGTGGAGGAGTCGTCGCTCGAAGGTGACGATGTGGTGCTGTTCACGTGTCCTGGAACATGGTTTACTTCCCAGTAACTTCGTTGCGGCTGCCGGGACGTGGTGGAGTCGTCAATCCGCTCACCTGGTGAGAGGATGAGGTGTGCACCACCGCGCCGGAGCGCTCACGGAGCGAGAGTACGCAGGCGGGAAAGCGGGGAACGGATGCACAAGCTCACGAACCGGGTACGTCCGTACGTCTGGGGAGCACGCACTGCCATCCCGCATCTGTTGGGGATCGACCCGGACGGCACCCCACAGGCCGAGCTGTGGTTGGGAGCCCACCACGGAGCACCCAGCACCGTCCACTGTGAGGACGGCGACAAGTCCCTGCCCGGATTGATCGCCAAGGACCCCCACCGTGTACTCGGTCGCAAAACCATGGAACGTTTCGGGACCCGCCTGCCCTACCTGCTCAAATACCTGGCGGCCGAAGCTCCCCTCTCCTTGCAGGTACACCCCGATGCCGCCCGCGCCCGCTCCGGGTACGAGGCCGAAGAACGTGCCGGGATCCCGGTGGACGCCCCCCACCGCAACTACCGGGACCCCCACCACAAACCCGAATTGCTCCTTGCCCTGGAACCCTTCGAAGCGCTGTGCGGTTTTCGGGAACCGGACGAGATCGTCTCCGACCTCACCGGCCTGAACAGCGCACTTGCCCGCGGTTTGCGCAAGGACCTGTCCCTTGCCGACACCCATGCCGCACTCCGGGCGGGACTCACCCGCCTGCTCACCCTGCCCGAGGACGAACGGAGCCTGCTCATCGGTGACTTCGTCCACGAGTGGTCAAGGGCCGACCGAAGTGGCCCCCACGCCGAAACAGTGGGTCACCTGGCGGCCCGCTACCCCGATGACCCCGGGGCGGTCGCCTCACTGCTCCTCAACAGGATCACCCTGTGGCCGGGGCAGGCCCTCTTCCTGCCGGCCGGAAACCTGCACGCCTATCTGCGGGGCACCGCCATCGAAGTCATGGCCGGCTCCGACAACGTGCTCCGCGCCGGTCTGACCGGTAAACACGTCGACACCCCCGAACTGCTCGACGTGGTGGACTTTTCCGTGCTGCCCATCCCGTACACCAGCCCGGAGTACATCGACGGTCGTCGACAGTTTCGTCCCGGTGCCCCCGAGTTCGCGTTGCACGAGATCGGCCCCGGTCCGATCACCGCCCACCTGCCCGGGGACGGGCCGATCGTGCTCCTGGTCCTGCACGGGCAGGTGGAGCTGGTGGCCGAGGTCGGGCAAGGAATCGTCCTGCAGCAAGGTGAGTCGGTGTTCGTACGTGCCGACAGCGGGCCACTCAAGATCGAGGGGGCCGGGCACGTGGTGGCCACCACCATCGGGGACTGTTGAACCCAGGGCGACTCGAGTGTTGGCGAGGCCGCGTGCGCCGATAGCCTTGGGCCCTCACATTCTCAACGCAGATCACGAGGGATGAACATGACGCTCGAGCGTCCCGAGGTCGACCTCATCGAAGGTCCGCCACCGACCGACCTGGAGATCACCGACATCAAGATCGGTGAAGGGCAGCAGGCCGGACACGGCAGCACCGTCCAGGTGCACTACGTGGGTGTTGCGCACTCCACCGGAGAGGAATTCGACGCCAGTTGGAACCGCGGCGAGCCGTTGTCGTTCCGTCTGGGTGCGGGTCAGGTCATCTCCGGCTGGGACCAGGGCGTGCTGGGGATGCGCGTGGGCGGGCGCCGTCGACTCCTCATCCCGCCGCATCTGGCCTATGGCGACCGTGGTGCGGGCGGGGTCATCAAACCGGGCGAGTCCTTGATCTTCGTCTGTGACCTGGTCGGCGTGGCCTGAGCGGCCCCGAACAAGGCGAAGGGGTCCGTGCGGCACTGTTGTGTTTCACCTCTTGTGCTGTGCACGGGCCCCTTCGCTGCCTCCCGTGGATCAGCCCAAGGTTGCGCCCACCTTGACATGGCCCTTGAGCAGGTCCCGGGCGATGGTGCGGCGCTGGATCTCGTCGGTGCCCTCGAAGATGCGCAGTAGCCGCAGGTCCCGGTAGAAACGTTCGATCGGCAGTTCACGGGTGTATCCCATGCCGCCGTGGATCTGCATGACGCGGTCGACGATCTCGTTGGCCTTGACCCCGCCGTACAGTTTGGCGATGGATTGTGCGTGCCGGGAGTCGCGGCCCTGCGACACCTGCCATGCGGCGTGCAGCACCAGCAGGCGCAGCGCCTCGATCTCGGTCTGGGAGTCGGCGATCATCCACTGGATGGCCTGCCGGTCGGCGATGGGTGAGCCGAAGGTCTCCCGGGTCTTGGAGTACTCGATGGCCATGTCGAGCAGACGTTCACAGCCCCCCAGGGCGCGGGCGGGCAGCAGGTAGCGGCCCTTGCCGATCCACTTCATGGCCAGCGCAAAGCCCTGGCCCTCCTCGCCGAGGATCGCCGAGTGCGGTACACGCACGTCCTGGAAGATGAGCGCGGCGGGGCGGCGCTCACCCATGGTGTCGATGGGTTCGGCGGTCCATCCGTGGTCACGGTCGACCAGGAAGCAGGTCACGCCCCCGTTGGCGCCCTTCTCCGGGTCGGTGACCGCAAAGACCATGGCGAAGTCGGCCTCGTTGCCGCCGGTGATGAAGGTTTTCTCACCGTTGATGATCCACTCGTTGCCGTCGCGGACGGCGCGGGTGCGGATCGCCTTGGCGTCGGAGCCGGCACCCGGCTCGGTGATGGCAAAGCACGATCTGCGTTCACCGGCGATGGTGGGCAGCAGGTATTCCTTCTTCTGCTGGTCGTTGGCGTGGAAGAGGATGTTGTCGGCATCGCCCCCGAACTTGAAGGTCAGGAAGGTCCGGCCGAGTTCGATCTCGATGATCGCCGCCGTGACCGGGTCCAGCCCCATGCCGCCGTACTCCTCGGGCGTCTCCACGCCCCAGAAGTCGGATTTGCGTGCCAGTGCGCGTAGCTCACGGACCTCGTCGGCGTTCAACCCGGGTGGATGCCCTTCACGTTCGCGTCGTAGGACTTCGTTCTCCAACGGCATGAGTTCGCGTTCGACGAAGGTTCGCACCCAGTCGCGTACGGCGTGCTGTTCGTCGCTCAACGAGAAGTCGATCACTGCCCACTCCCAATAACCTAACACTGTTCGGTTAGTGCAGAGTACGATGATCCACACCTCACACGCAAGAGGGGCGAAGCAGTGCAGAAGGCACACATGCCCCCGTGTGTTCCGGCACGGCATGCGATGATCAGGCCGGACATCGAAGGAACCGGGTGTCCGTACCGCAGCGAAGGGAAAGTTTTCCGTGGCCCGACCCAAGACTCCGCTCCTGAGCAAACCGGCCATCCGCCGAGTCGCCCTCGAGCTCATCGACCGGGACGGGCTGGAGAAGCTGTCCATGCGCAAACTCGCACAGGAGCTCGACGTGCAGGCCGCCTCCCTGTACAGCCACTACAGGACCAAGGAAGAGCTGCTCACCGAGGTCGCCGACGAGGCCACCTCCGACATCGACGTGTCCGGTTTCGACGTGAGCTGGCGTGAAGGGCTGACCCGCTGGGCACGCTCCTACCGTGACGCCCTCACCGCACACCCCAACCTGCTTCCCGTGGTGGCCGCGGGCCCGGGACGTCGGGAAGAGGCGCTGCGCCGCGCCGACACCGTGCACGGGGGGTTGGTACGTGCGGGCTGGCCACCCCGCCACGCCACGATGATCGGCGCCTCCACCAAGTACCTGATCGTGGGCGCGGCCACCCAGTCCTTCGCCCGCGGTTTCGACGACGACGTCCGCGTCTACCGTGACCGCTACCCCAACCTGTCCCAGGCCCACCGGCTTCCCGAACACGCCTCGGAGATCGACGAGGCAAGCTTCGAGTTGGCCCTGTCGGCCTTCCTGGACGGCCTGACCGGTGTCTACGAGAAGGTCACCCGAACCAAGGAGGGCAACTGACGAAAATCACCGACCCCGCCCGGGACGGGGACCGTGCTCCAAGGACCGTTCCTCCTCTTGCCCCGCCCCGGTTCTCGACACCCGTGCGCTCAGACGCCCAAAGGCCAGAATCTGCAGGGCGACCAGGCCGAACGTGGCCACCGCGTAGGCCGACCAGAGCAAGGACAGTCCGCCGTGCTCGGTGATCGGCAGTGCGGCCGCGGAGAGCAATCCATAACAGCCGAGGAACGCGTACAGGGAGGGGCGGGTGTTCTTCAACGCGACCAAACCCAGGCCGGGCAGGGACTGCATGGCATCGGCCAGGACCACGGCGGTCAGCAGTGGCACGAGCGCGACCACACCTTCGCGTACCAACGGGTCCGCGGACAAAAGACCGGCCAAAGGGGCGGCGGCGACCCAAAGAAGAGCCACGCTGAAACCGATGACCGGCAGGGACGTCAGGTAGCCCGCCACAAGGGTGCGCCGTACCTCCGTCCGGTCTCCGTCTCGTGCGGCCCGGGCCGTGAGAGGTATCGCGGACTGCGCGGCGGCGACGGCCGGCATGAACGCGAAGGTCGTCACGACCACGAGGAGCTGGTGGGTGGCGGCCTCCACCGGGCCGATCCGGGCCACCGCCAGGGCCAGCACGCTCATGGTCCCGAACTTGACCAACAAGGTCATCCCCGTGGGCAGACCGACCTTGGCGATCTGCCACACGTCGCCCCAACGAGGCGCCCCCAGACCGACCGGGTGGTGACGCAGCACGGTGTGGCGGCGGAGCAGGTACTGGCTCAGGACGGTGGTGACCACGCTGACCAGCAGCATCGCCGCCCCGGCACCGATCAGTCCCAGTGCGGGCAGTGGGCCCACACCCAGGACGAGAAGAGGTACCGAACCGATCGTCGAAGTGGTGGTGACCAGGCTGATCACCAGCACGCCGCGGTTCCGGCCAAGGGCGACAAGGAGTGTGGTCACCGACGCCTTGATCGCCACCACGACCATGTTCCCGGCAAGGACCAAGGGAAAGAGGCCGAGCGCGGCGACCGTGGGAGCAGCCACCCCAAGGCCTGGTGCCAGCAGGGGAAGGGTGGACAGGAACAGGGCCCCGAGCACACCCATGAGGATCGCCAACCAGGTGCTGTCGCGCACCAGGGGAGCAAGAGTGGAGGCATCGTCCTCGTGTTCGGCCGCAAAGGGCATCGATCCGCGCAAGGAACCCCGAACCACCATGAGCAGTGGGTTGAACAATGCGATGACCAGCGCGTAAGCGGCGAGCTCAGCGGTTTTTGTGTGGCCGAGAACCGCGACGGTGACGATCCCACCGACCGTGTCCGACAACATCGACAGGTACAGGGGCAGTGTTTTGCGAGAAAGCTTTCCGGTCAGGCTACGAATACTTTCCGGCATGCCCTGATCGGGGGATCGGCGGAAGGCCGTTGGCTCGGACATCGGCTGTTGTCCCGCTTTTCTGCAGCGATGAGTTTCGGAGAAAATAGCACGAGAAGAAAGAGCGTAGAAGCCTGTTGTCCGAAGAACTCACCCGACCGGTGGCGCTGCAGCGCACAAGCCGCTTCCCGGGATGGAAGCGGTGGACCGCGATGGTGAGGATTCTGCGAGGAGGCGTTCCCTGTGAGCGGAAAACGCATGGTCTGGGCCAAGAAGCTTCCCGAGGTCTACAAAAAGCTCGACGAGGTCGACAAGGTCATCGGTGAGCACCTGGACGTGACCGTGCTGGAGCTGGTGAAACTACGTTCCTCCGTGCTCAACAGCTGTTCCTATTGCGTGGATCTGCACACCAAGATGGCACTCAAGGCAGGAGAGACACAGCAGCGTCTGTTCCAGGTCAGCAGCTGGTACGAGAGCGGGGATCTGTTCACCCCGGCGGAGCGGGCAGCCTTGGCGCTCACCGACGAGGTGACCCGACTCGGTGACCGTGGTGTCTCCGACGAGGTCTACGACGCGGCCGCCGAGTACTTCGACGAACAACAGATGGCGGCGCTGGTGTCGGCCATCTCCATGATGAACCTCTACAACCGTCTGGCCGTCACGAGCCAGATCCGGCCCAGGACGAAATGAACGATCCGACACCGCCGCCGCATCCGTGCGGCGGCGGTGTCGTGTGTGTCCG
>DXDP01000117.1 GCA_019115445.1 Candidatus Nocardiopsis merdipullorum | reverse complement strand
GGCCGCGGTCAAGTCCGCCGGGTTCTCCGACGCCGTGCATGTCGGTGGGGGCGTCCTTGCCTGGATCAACCAGGTCGATCCCAGCCTGCCGACCTACTGACCATGTACGAGAGCTTGGACAAAACGGCCGTGGACACCTCGGGTGTCCACGGCCGTTGGTCTTTCTGAACAGTAGGAATGGGTACAAGTCCCCTCAAGGCCGCCAAGCCGAGGGAAGAGGCGGTCTTGTCGCTGGGAGGTGACACGCGATGCGCAGAGGACGTTGGGACAACTGGGGGACGATCGCGGTAGGACTGGCCCTGGTTCTGAGTTGGCTCTGGCACGACATGCTCGGACTCGGTGGCGGATTGATACTGCTGTTCGGCCTCGGCGTGGTCATGGCCTCGGTCGTCTCCATCACCAAGCCGGGCGCGCTCACCAGTGAAGCCGCAATCGCCGGACTCGGGGTGCTGGCCTTCCTCCTGCCGTGGATCATGGGTTTCACCTACGTCCCCGTGGCCGCCTGGAGTGCCTGGATCCTCGGTGCTGCGGCCATCGCACTCGGGATCTTCGGGTTCACGCAAGCGCGTGAGAACCGGCGACGCGACCCCGAACTGGCTTGGGGGCACACAGGCTGAAGACCCGGAGTGCCTTTCCGAAGGCCTGCGGCCGATGAGGGGTCGTCCGGGTAACCTCGTGCCGGACGATGTGCGCAAGCCGGCTCGATGGGCGTGAGCCCGGCGACGACGTGAGAACACGACCCCAGGATGCACGTGTGCTGCAGAGCGACCATGACGACCATCACGTGGAACACCCGGCAGGACCGGACACCTACGCCGAGGAGGTCCTCGAGACGGTGGAGTGCATCCCACCCGGCCGGGTGATGTCGTACGGGGACATCGCCGAGTACATCGGCAACGGCGGACCACGCCAGGTCGGTGCGGTCATGTCCGCATGGGGTGGGGGAGTGCCCTGGTGGCGGGTGGTACGCGCGGACGGAAGCCCGCCGGCAGGGCACCGGACACGCGCTCTGTCGCACTACGTGTCCGAATCCACGCCGATGCGGCCCGGTGGTGAACGGGTGGACATGCGCCGGGCCCGCTGGTTCGGCGTCGAACAGGGCTGAAGGTCCCACCGAATTCGGAGCCGGGGCCGCGACGGTCGTGCCCCTCTGATGAACTGGTGCCGTGAGTACCTTCCCGTACCGTCTCGTGCGGCGCGCCCACAAGATGCAGTCGCCACCGGTGCTGGACGAGAACCAGCGCCGGGTGGTCGAACACCCGGGCGGTCCCCTCCTGGTTCTGGCGGGCCCCGGCACCGGCAAGACCACCACGATCGTCGAGGCCGTCGTCGACCGGATCGACAACCGCGGCATCGACCCTTCACGTGTGCTCGTGCTCACCTTCAGCCGCAAGGCCGCACAGGAGCTACGTGAACGCATCACCGGACGATTGCGACGCACCACTCGTGAACCGCTCGCCCTGACCTTCCACAGTTACGCGTACGCGCTCATCCGCCGTGAGTTCCAGCGGATGGGGGACCTACCACCACGGTTGCTGTCAGGACCGGAACAACTCATGGAAGTGCGTGAACTGCTGCGTGGCGAGGTCGAGGACGGTGCACACGACTGGCCCGAGTGGCTGCGTCCCGCACTGGAGACGCGCGGTTTCGCCGAGGAACTGCGTGACTTCCTCATGCGTGCCCAGGAACGGGGTCTTGACCCGACCGACCTGGACCTGCTCGGGCGGGAGCACGACCGGGACGACTGGCGGGCCTCCGCCGCCTTCCTTGCCCGGATGAGCGGAAGGTTCGACATCGCGCCGGTGCCCACGCACAACTACGCGGAACTGGTCCGGGTCGCCTCCGACATCCTTGCCGACCCTTCCGTGCAGGACCGCGAACGTCGTGCGCACGAGGTCGTGTTCGTCGACGAGTACCAGGACACCGACCCCGCCCAGGAGGAACTTCTGCGTGCCCTGGCAGGGGACGGCCGTGACCTGGTCGTGGTCGGCGACCCCGACCAGTCCGTCTACGGATTTCGGGGTGCCGAGGTACGTGGCATCCTCGACTTCCCGCGCCGCTTCCGCACGGTCCGGGGCAAGGAGGCGGAAGTGGTGGCCCTGCGAACCTCTCGCCGCAGTGGCACACAGATCCTGTCCGCCTCACGAAACACGGCGCGGCGTCTGCCCGCGGTGGCCACGGCCCAGGGGCACGTCAACGAGCACCGCGACCTGGTGCCCGTCGAGGGCACGCCCGAGGGTGAGGTGCGGCTGCTGCTGGCCGACAGCGCCGCCCAGGAAGCCGCCGTCATCGCCGACATCCTGCGCCGGGCCCACCTGGTCGACAACGTGCCCTGGTCCCGGATGGCGGTGTTGGTGCGCTCCTCCACTCGCCAGATGCCGGTTCTGCGTCGAGCCCTGAACGCCGCCTCGGTGCCCGTGGTGGTCGCCTCCGACGACCTGCCCGTGGCGGCCGAACCCATCGTGCGCCCGATCCTCGCGCTGGTCCGCTTCGGGCTGTTTCCCGAACAGTTGGACGACGAATCCGCACGGGAACTCCTCACCAGCCCGTTCGGTGACGCCGACTCCGTGGGGCTGCGGCGGCTCCTGCGAGCCCTACGACGCCTGGACATGGACCGGGTTCGTGAAGAGGGCGACGAGGGTGCCCACCGGCCCTCTTCGCAGCTGCTCGTGGACTCCCTGCTGGACCCGCGGGAACTCACCCAGATCGCACCCGAGGTGGCCGCACCCGCCACTCGTGTGGCCTCGGCGTTGAGCACAGTGCGTGACCTCGACGCCAAGGGGGCCGACGCCGAACAGGTCCTGTGGGAGTTGTGGCGCGACAGCGGCCTCGCCGATCGGCTGCTGCGCGCCAGTGCGGCCGGTGGGCGGCGTGGGGCCGCGGCCGACCGTGACCTCGACGCCGTGGTGGCCCTGTTCGAGAGCGCTGCCCGCTACTGTGATCGGCTGCCTCCGGGGACCCCGCAGGGGTTCCTGGCGGACCTGGCCGCCCAGGAGATTCCCGGGGACAGTATCGCCGAACGTGCACCCGACGGGGAGTCGGTACGTATTCTCACCGCGCATCGATCCAAGGGACTGGAGTGGGACCTGGTGGTGGTCGCCGGGGTCCAGGAAGGTGAATGGCCCGATCTGCGTCTGCGTGGCTCCCTCCTGGGGGTGGAAGAACTCGTCGACGCCGAGAGCCACTCGGCGGACTCCTTCGGCGCGGCCCTGGCCTCCAAACTCCTGGACGAGGAGCGTCGCCTGTTCTACGTGGCGTTGACCCGGGCGCGTCGCACGCTCGTGGTCACGGCGGTCGGCGGTGAGGACACAGAGGAACGCCCCTCCCGGTTCCTGCACGAGATGGGCATGGGCGAGCCCGAACCGGTCAGTACCGGACGTCGGTGGCTCTCTCTGCCCGCGCTCGTGGCGGATCTGCGCTCGGTCGTGACCGACCCGTCGGCCCCCGAACCGTTGCGGGACGCCGCGGCAGGCCACCTGGCGAGGCTGGCCGAAGAAGGGGTACGCGGAGCCGATCCCGCCGAGTGGTATGCCTTGACAGCCTTCACCAGCGATCTGCCCCTGGCCGGTGAGGAGGACACGATCCGTGTCTCACCGTCCCAGGTGGAGAGTTTCACCAATTGCCAATTCCGTTGGCTTCTCGAACGGGCCGCCGGGGCCTCCTCCGGAGACACGGCCTCCACGCTGGGGACCGTCGTGCACGCGGTCGCCGTGCTCGTGGCCCGGGGAAGCACCCCCGACGAGATCGGTCGACGCATGGACCAGATCTGGTCCGACCTGGACTTCGGTGGCCCCTGGCAGGCGGACAAACAGCGTGAGCGCGCCGACACCATGGTGCGCAAACTGATCGACTGGGAAGCCGAGAACCCGCGTGAACTCGTCGTCACGGAGGAAGGTTTCAAGGTCGACGTCGGCGGTGTGCAGATCACCGGACGGGTCGATCGCCTCGAACGTGACGAACAGGGGCGAGCCGTGATCGTCGACATCAAGACCGGCTCCACCAGGGTGAAGACGGAGGATCTGGAGCGCCACCCCCAGCTCGGGGTCTACCAGATGGCCGTGCTCGAAGGTGCCTTCACCTCGCTCGGTCTGACCGAGCCCGGGGGTGCATCGCTGGTGCAGATCGGTGAGAAGATCAAGGATGCGCGGGAACAACCCCAACCACCCCTGGGTGAGGACCCCGAGCCCGGGTGGGCCCGTGAGCTGGTGCGCGAGGTCGCCACCGGCATGGGCGGATCCCGGTTCTCCGCCACCCGAAACACCGGTTGCAACTCGTGCGCGGTGCGCGCCTGCTGCCCGGTCCAGGACGAGGGCAGACATGTCTGAACCCACACC
>DXDP01000116.1 GCA_019115445.1 Candidatus Nocardiopsis merdipullorum | reverse complement strand
TTTGCTGTGAACCGCCCGGCCCCCTTGCCCCGCGCGTGCATGAACTTCCCGTCGACATCGCGGTGAGGCCGCCGTCTTGGGACCACCCCGACAGGCAGGCGCTCTTTCGTGAGTACAACGGTCTTGCATTGCGCAACCTTGTGATGCACAAGGCCGTTCCGGGACACGCCTTGCAGTTCTCCCACGCCACCCGCCACCGGGGAGAAACACGGGTCCGTACCTTGCTGCACAGTGATTCCTTCGTCAGGGGTTGGGCACTCCACGCGGGAGAGCGCCTGGCCACGCTGGGCTGGGACGGTGGAGAAGGGGATGCGGCGCGACGGGCCGATCTGGAATTGCGTTTGGCTCAGCTGAAGACGCGTTTGCGTACTCTCATCGACACGATCCTCGACGTGCGTGTACACACCAAGGACATCACCAAGGCCGAGGCGATCACCCTCATGACGGAGCGAGGACACCAGGAAAGGCCGGAGGCCCTCGACAAGTGGCGCCGAGTCCAGCTGGACGCCGCCCAGCTGTCCACCCACTACGCAGGACACCTCGAACTGTCCGAAACAGCCCGTGATCTGGCAACGGAACGGCCGGAAGCCTCCGAACGCGAACTGCACGACGCGATGCTCGCTCACGGTGCACCGCCCCCGCGACATCTGCGGACCCTCCTGGGGTCGGCCCCGGACCACTAGGTCGGATGTGTGGAAAGAGCCTGCGCCTCGAGTGGGACACCGAACCCTTGGAGCAGCACCGATGCACATCCCACACAACGACCACTCCCCGGACCGGGGAGTGCGGGGGACCCTTGGGCCGGCACGCTCGTATGCTGGGTCGCGCAGTACGACAACGATCGGGTGAGAAAGACGGACGGGCCATGCGCGATGCGGAGGAAGAACCTGAACGGGGAGCACAGGATCTCCCAGGAGCCGGAACGGGGACCCCGGACAGTTGGGACCGCCTGTGGACACCGCACCGCATGGCCTACATCAAGGGCGAGGGCAAGCCAAGTGGTCTGCGGGCCGAGGACGGTTGTCCTTTCTGCCGGGCCCCCGAACTGACCGACTCCGAAGGGCTCGTGGTGAGCCGGGGCAAGACCGCTTATGCGGTGCTCAACCTCTACCCCTACAACAGCGGCCACTTGCTGGTGTGTCCCTACCGTCACGTGGACCAATACACTGCCCTGAACGAGGAGGAGACCGTCGAAGTGGCCGCCATGACCCAGGCGGCCGTTCGCGCCCTCACCGACGCCTACCACCCCCAGGGGTTCAACGTCGGCATGAATCTCGGTAGCGTGGCCGGTGCGGGGATCGCAGCCCATCTGCACCAGCACATCGTTCCCCGCTGGGGTGGTGACTCCAATTTCATGCCTGTGATCGGGCACACCAAGGTACTGCCCGAGATGCTCGAACAAACACGCGTGAAACTCACCGAGCACTGGCCCTGAGGGGTTCGACCACCCCACGGCACCCACGCCGCCCGACCCGGCCGGTGCGAACGTGACCACTGCGCTTTCGGTGCGCGCCACCCCCACCCGGGGGCGGTTCCCGGTTCGAGGACCGTTCTCGCCCTACGATCACAAGAAGACATGCTGAGAATTCTTCGCCCCATGGTTTCGCGGGTCACCGCCCCGCTCGGCCGTAGCCTGGCCCGGATCGGCATCACGCCCAACATCGTCACTCTCATCGGCGCAGTGGGTGTGATCGCCGGTGCCCTGTACTTCTATCCGCGCGGCCTTCTCTACGCGGGCTCGGTCGTCATCACCGTGTTCGCCCTGTTCGACATGCTCGACGGGGCGGTGGCTCGCGCCAAGGACGCCTCCAGCGAATTCGGGGCCTTCCTCGACTCCAGCCTGGACCGGGTCGCCGACGCCTCCATCTTCGCCGGGCTCATGTGGTGGTTCGTCGGTGATGGTGACGATCCGGTCCTGGCCGGGCTGACCCTGTTCTGCCTGATCGGCGGCTTCATGGTCTCCTACCTCAAGGCACGGGCAGAAGGGCTGGGGGTCAACTGCGATGTCGGGGTGGCCGAACGCACCGAACGCCTCGTGATCATCCTGGTCGCGGTCGGTCTGGCCGGCCTCGGCGTGCCCTACGTCCTGGCCGGGGGACTGTGGCTGCTGGCCGCCATGAGCCTGATCACCATCCTGCAGCGCCTGGTGGAGACCCGAGCACGGCTCAACGAACGCGACGCCGCCAAGACCCAGGAGGACACCGAAGGCAACGGCGCCGCCCAAGAAACCTGATCGACACCACCACGGGAGGACGAGGAAGACGACGTGGACGAACGCATGGCGGACGTGGCCTACGCCGCGGGATGGGCGTTGATCCGCCACGCACCGGACCGGGTGGGACGCACGGTGTTTCGGCAACTGGCCGACCACTCCTGGCGGACCCGTGATGCGGGTACCCGCAACCTGGAGCGCAACCTGCGCCGACTGCTCGGCCCTGGGGGCACCGACGCACAACTGCGCGCCCTGTCCAAGGCGGGCATGCGCTCCTACATGCGCTACTTCTACGAGATGTTCCGGCTGC
>DXDP01000115.1 GCA_019115445.1 Candidatus Nocardiopsis merdipullorum | reverse complement strand
GATCACACCGGTGGTCATCCACAGTTCCACGATCCCCATCAGGGCACGTGCCAGAGCCTGCCGGAAACGCTCGGGGGAACCGTCGGTACCGACCACCCGTAGCCCCAAGGCCAGCTTTCCCAGAGAACGGCCGCGAGAGATCGTCTCAAAAACCGTCGGGTAGCCGACCAGGACGAGAACGGACACACCGAGATGGAGGGCTGCTGTGGCGGCCGGATCCAGGTCCATGCTCATCCACGTCACCAGAGTCGATATCGCAAACAACAGGATGAGCTGCAGCAGGACGTCGATGATCAGTGCCGCTGCCCGCGTGGCGAAACCGGCCGGCCGTAGATCGAGGACGACCGCGTCCCCTGTGACGAGCGGGGTGGTCCCGTAGAAGTCATCACGGGTCCGACCGCCTCCGGGCTGGGACACCTGTGTACTCTCCCCTCGGTCGGCAAAACCCTCCTCCCGACATTACCTCTCCACCTTGCCCGCATCGCCCGGCCGGGGATCCAGTAGGGTCACCTGCGTGGATATCGACGTGTTCGTGGCGACACACGCCAAGGAGTGGGAACGGCTCGATCAGCTGGTACGCCGTCGACGTTCCCTCTCGGGGGAGGAGATCGACGAGTTGGTCGATCTCTATCAACGGGTCTCCACCCATCTGTCGGTGATACGTACCTCGGGTCAGGAACCCGCCCTCGTGGGTCGGTTGTCCGCACTGGTGGCACGGGCACGCTCCGCGGTCACGGGTGCGCACTCCTCCACCTGGAGCGACCTCACCGGATTCTTCACCCGGACCTTTCCCGGCGCCCTGTACCGGTTGCGCTGGTGGTGGATCGGTACGAGCGCGGGGACACTGCTCATCGCCTTGGTCAGCGGCGTGTGGGTGGTCACCAACCCCGATGTCCTGGCGGCCATGGGAACCCCCGAAGGCATGGCGCAGTACGTGGAACACGAGTTCGCCAACTACTACGCGGAAAACCCCGGGCTCTCCTTCTCCGCACAGGTGTGGACCAACAATGCCTGGATCGCGGCGCAGGCCATCGTCTACGGCGTGGGCCTGGGCCTACCCACGCTCGTGGTGTTGGCCCTCAACGGGGCCTCCGTCGGCACGACCGGCGGCATGATGATCGCCCACGGTCGTGGTGAGGAGTTCTTCGCACTGATCCTGCCGCACGGCATGTTGGAACTGACCGCGGTGTTCGTGGCCGGGGGCGTGGGTCTCAAACTCGGCTGGACCATCATCTCCCCGGGGGATCGCACTCGGATGCAGGCCTTCGCCGAGGAGGGCCGGGCCGCCATCGGTGTGGCCCTCGGCCTTGTGGTGGTGCTGTTCACCTCCGGCCTCGTCGAGGGCCTGGTCACGGGGAACATGGTCCGTGGTCACATCACCACCCCGGTGGGGATCACGATCGGACTGGCCGTTCAGCTCCTGTTCCTGCTGTATGTGTACGTGCCCGGCAAGAAGGCACACCAGGAGGGCGAGACCGGCGACATCCGTCAGGCCCCCGCCGTGACCCCCGTGGCATGATCGTGTTTTCGCCCAACACCCACCCGGCCGGGGCCGTCCACAGCCGTCACAACCTGCCCCGAGCCTTGAGGTCGAGGTAGGCGTCGGCCAGTGCCGGGGCGATCTGTTCGGGGCCTGCATCGACGACCTCCACACCCAGGCGGCGCAACTCGGCGGTGATCCTCCTGCGTTCGCCGAGAGTGCGTTCGGCCGACGCGGCCCGATAGAGCGCCTCCGGAGTGCCGCGTTCCTCGGCCATCGCTTCGACCGCAGGGTCGCGCACCGACGCGATCAACAGCAGGTGCCGAGAGGTCAGCGCGGGCAGTCGAGGGAGCAGTCCCTCCTCCAACACGGTGGCGTCGAGGTCGGTCAGCAACACCACGAGCTTGCGGGACCGCCCCTGGGTGCCAAGGATCGTCCCGACGAGATCGGCCGGGTCGGACTCGACCAGTTCGGGCTCCAACAGAGCCATCGCCTCGACGATCCGAGACACCTGACTTCCCTTGCCGGAAGCCTTCACCTGGGCACGTACACGCCGGTCGTGGGCGAGGAAGTCCACCCGGTCACCGGCCTTGCCCGCCAGGGCGGACAGCAACAGGGCGGCGTCCATCGCATGATCCAGACGAGGGGTGTCACCCACGCGACCCGCGGAAGTACGGCCGGTGTCCAGGACCACCAGCAGACGCCGATCGCGTTCGGGGCGCCACGTACGTACCACAACGCCTTCACCCCGGGCGGTCGCGCGCCAGTCGATGGAACGCACGTCGTCGCCGGGTACGTAGTCACGCAGAGAATCGAACTCGCTTCCCTGACCACGCACCATCACCGTGTGCTGCCCCTCCAACTCGCGCAGACGGGACAGCTTGCCCGGCAGGTGTCGGCGGCTGTGGAACGGTGGCAGCACACGGACCGCCCACGGGGTGGAGAGCGTACGCTGACGGCCTGCCAGCCCCAACGGCCCGATCGAACGCACGGTCACGCCGGCGGCCCGTGCGTCACCGCGACGGGTCGGGGTGAGTTCCGTACCGATACGGCGCCGCTCACCGGAGGGTACGTGCAGTGACCGGGAGCGGGGCCGGGAATGCGCGCTGGGCGGCCAGGCGTCCCGTATCCGTCCCCGAAGCGTTCGACGTGTGGGGTTGTGTACGGTCAGGTACACGGTCGCGCTGTCGCCAAGACGCAGGGAGGTGTCACCCTCCCGGCTCAGATGCAGCGCTCCGGGACTTGCCGCCAGCAGTGCGTCCAGAACCAACAACAAGGCGAGCAAGGCAAGTGCAACCGCCGTGACCAGGGCACTGAGCCGGCCGGAGATCAGTACGGCGCCGACCGCGAACAGGGCGACCAACACCGACCGGCCGGTGACCGCCATCAGCGCGGTACCTGGACGGAGGCGAGCACACCGTCGAGGATCCCGTCGGTGGTCGCACCTTCCAACTCGGCCTCGGGCCGTAGCGAGATGCGGTGCCGCAGTGTGCCCTTGGCAAGGGCCTTGACATCGTCCGGGGCGACATAGTCGCGGCCCGACAACCATGCCCAGGCACGACTGGTGCGCAGCAGGGCCGTGGCACCACGAGGTGATGCACCCAACTGCAGTGACGGTGACTGACGGGTGGCCCGACACAGATCCACGATGTAGCCGAGGACCTCGGGAGCGACCCGTACCTGTTCCACCGCCGAACGGGCGGCGCGCAGCTCCCCGGCACCGGCCACCGGCTCCACCCCGGCCGCGACCAGGTCACCTGGGTCGAACCCGGCCGCGTGACGGCTCAGCATGTCCACCTCGAAGGGCCGTTCGGGCAGGGGGATCGTCACCTTGAGAAGGAAACGGTCCAACTGGGCCTCGGGCAGGGGGTAGGTGCCCTCGTACTCCACGGGGTTCTGGGTGGCCGCGACCATGAACGGCTCGGGCAGGGCAGTGGGCACACCCTCCACGGTGACCTGGCGTTCCTCCATGACTTCCAGCAAGGAGGCCTGGGTCTTGGGTGGGGTCCGGTTGATCTCGTCGGCCAACAACAGATTGGTGAAGACCGGGCCCTTGAGGAATTCGAACTTCGCGGTGTTCTGGTCGTAGACGAGGGAGCCGGTCACGTCACCCGGCATCAGGTCGGGGGTGAACTGTACGCGCTTGTGGTCCAGCGACAATGCGGCCGCGACGGTACGCACCAGCAGGGTCTTGGCGACGCCCGGTACACCCTCGAGCAGGATGTGTCCGCGACACAGCAGGGCCACGACCACACCGGTCACCGTCTCGTCCTGGCCCACGACAGCCTTGGCCACCTCGCGGCGCAGGGCGTTCAGGGAGGCTCTGGCCTCGTCGGTGGAGGGTATTTCCTCCGGGGTGAAGGCGCTCACGTGCCGTCTACCTCTCTCGATACCTGTCTGTTTGCTTGCGGGGCGCGGACCTGTGGGTCACCGCAGTCGTCGGGCAAGCTCGTCGAGTGCTTCGGCGAGCCGGGCCGTCCCCTCGTCATCACCCGTGTAGGGGTCGATCCCGGAGGGATGGAGCAGGGCCCGAAGGGTCTGTGGGTCCTCCCCGAGACGTTGGGCCAGAGCACTCACGACCGCGTCCGGTGAGGCGTCCGGCCGCAGGCCGATCCGGGGCAGTGAACGCTCGAGGAAACCCGAACGCAGTGCTGCGGCCGCACGGTCACGAGCCTTGCGGGAACGATACAGCCGGGCACGACCCTCGGTGGTCTCCGAGGCCTGCACGACCACGGGCAGCGATTCCGGGACAAGGGCACCCAAACGCCGTCCCCGCCACAGGGCGAGCAGCGCCAGCAACGCGACCAGGGGAACGAGGGACCACCGCACACCCTCGGGGATCAGCTCCCACAGGGAAGCGCTGCCTTCCTGTGGGGGAGGGTCGGGCCGCAGCCACACCACGGTGTCGGCGTCCGTCAGGTTCAGGGCCAGCGCGGCGTTGCCCTCGTCGGCCAGGTGTCCGTTGGTCAAAGGCAGACCGGTGCCGAGAACCGTGGTGCTCGACCCGTCGTTCTCCACCCGGAGCAGGGACGCACCCTCCTCGGCCGGATAGCACTCCTGCGTGGAAAGTCCCGTTGTGGCGCGGTAGACCTCACCACCGACGTCGGCGGTCCCGGCCTCCACCCCGGCGGGCAGATCGCAGTGTGGTTCCAAGGGGTCGTCGTCCTCGATGCGCCCGGTCATGTCCACTCCGGGGACGAAGGTGTTCAGGGAGTGCAGGGAGGGCTGTATCAGGACGGTGTCCACGTCGAGGTCGGCCAGCTCCTGCAGCTCGCTCGGCAGGAGTCGGTGGTCCAGGAACACCACGAGTACGGCATCCTCGGCCCCGGTCAGGGCGGTTTCCGCGGCGGACGACGAACGGGCCACGGTCACCTCACGGTCTTCCCGGAGCACTTGGACCAGGGCGCGCGTGCCATCGGGCCGGACACTTTCGGGCTCCAGGTGTCCGCCGGGGAACTGTTCGTCACCCAGGGACAGGAGCACGCCGATCAGGGCCACTGCGGCCAACACGGCCACGGGTGTACGTACCTTGCGCCAGAACGTGGCGGCACCCGATTTCTGTGGGGGTGCAGCTTCCGTGGTGTCCGGGGAAGGGGTGACAAGAGTCGTCATCGAGTTTCCTCCTCCGGAATGCGTGGACGTGCGGACCGCAGCCGTAGGTTCAATTCACGCAGGGTTCGGGCGGAACGCTCGGTGGCGACCCGATCGCCGTAGGCGACGTCGTTGAAGAGCTCGGCCCCCTCCGACAGTGCCTCGGCCTGCTCGGGCAGGGATCGGGAGGCTTCGGTGGCCAGTTCGGTGGCGGTGCGTCCGGCCCGGGGGGCGAGGATCGCACGTTCCTCGAGATCGACGCTGATGGCACGCAAGTACTCCGTGACGGCCTCGGCGAACTCACCGGCGGCCTCGTGGCGCTCGGCCGCTGCCCTGTGCGCCTCGGCGGAGAGCCGTTCTTCTCGGTGTACCGGGACCCCGACACGGCGATCGCGGGACGGCCGCAGCCAGAACAGCAGGGCGATGACCAG
>DXDP01000114.1 GCA_019115445.1 Candidatus Nocardiopsis merdipullorum | reverse complement strand
GGTCGCTGCGGTACAGCAAGGCTCGGGGGAGCAGTGCGGTTCGACCGGCGAGGTGAAGTGCGTGGATCGAACAGGAACCACCGTCCTGTCCGGGATTTCGGACAGAACCTTCGTGTTGGGGCTTCTCCCCGTATGAGGAGCACGATCGAATGGGGCCATGACCACAACAGTTGCTTCCGTTGTCGTCGGTGGGAGCCCGCTCACCCCGGAGCAGGTCCTGGCCGTCGCCCGCCACGGGGCACACGTGACCCTGACAGAGGAGGCCTGCAAGGCCGTCCGGCGTGGCCGTGAACGGGTGGAGTCCCTGGCCCGCAGTGAAACACCCGCCTACGGGATCAGCACCGGGTTCGGTGCGTTGGCCACTCGGCACATCGCCCCTGACCTGCGTGCCCGTCTGCAACGCTCCCTCATCCGCTCGCACGCCGCCGGGGCCGGACCCGAGGTGGAGAAAGAGGCCGTGCGGGCACTGATGCTCTTGCGTCTGCGTACCCTGTGCTCGGGCAACACCGGGGTCCGGCAGGCCACCGCCGACACCCTTGCCGCTCTGCTCAACGCACAGATCACCCCGGTCGTCCACGAGTACGGCAGCCTTGGCTGTTCCGGCGACCTGGCACCCTTGTCACACGTGGCCCTGGCCATGATGGGTGAGGGCCAGGTGCGCGATGCCTCCGGAGAGCTCCAAGAAGCCGGGGCCGCCCTGCAGGCGGCGGGCCTTCGCCCCGTGGAACTGGGCGCGAAGGAAGGCCTGGCACTCATCAACGGCACCGACGGCATGCTCGGAATGCTCGTCATGGCCTGCCTGGACCTGGCGCGCCTGTTGAAGACCGCCGACATCACCGCCGCGATGAGCATCGAGGCGCTCCTTGGCACCGACCGTGTCTTCGACGAGGAACTCCAGCTGCTGCGTCCCCACCCCGGGCAGGCGGTCTCGGCCGCGAACCTGCGTGCTCTGCTCGCGGACTCACCCGTGGTGGCCTCCCACCGCGGACCCGACTGCGACCGGGTCCAGGACGCCTACTCACTGCGCTGTGCACCGCAGGTGGCCGGCGCCGCGCGTGACACCCTTGCCCACGCCAGGCTCGTGGCCGAACGTGAACTCGACAGCATCATCGACAACCCCGTGGTCCTCGACGACGGACGTGTGGAGTCCAACGGCAATTTCCATGGCGCTCCCGTGGCCTACGTCCTGGACTTTTTGGCCATCGCCGTGGCCGACACCGCCTCCATCGCCGAACGGCGGACCGATCGGATGCTCGACGTGGCCCGCTCCCACGGACTGCCCGCTTTCCTCGCCGATGATCCCGGCGTGGATTCCGGGCACATGATCGCCCAGTACACCCAGGCCGCCATCGTCTCCGAACTGAAGCGCCTTGCAGCACCGGCCAGCGTCGATTCCATCCCCAGTTCCGCCATGCAGGAGGACCACGTGTCCATGGGGTGGTCGGCGGCCCGCAAGCTGCGCCGTGCCGTGTCCGGTCTCACCGATGTGCTGGCAGTGGAGCTGCTCACCGCCGCGCGCGCACTGGATCTGCGCTCACCGTTGGAGCCCGGGCCCGCCACCGGTGCTGTCTCACGTACCGTGCGCGCACGGGTCCCCGGACCCGGCCCCGACCGTCACCTCTCCCCGGAGATCGCCGCGGTGGCCGAGCTCATCACCCGAGGAACGATCGTCGAGGCCGCCGAGTCCGTCATCTCCCTGGACTGATCGCAGGAAAGGACCCTTGTGAACTCTTCGCGTACTGTTCGCGCTGCACGTGGCACCGGTCTGTCGGCCAAGGGGTGGCCACAGGAGGCCGCCCTGCGCATGTTCCACAACAACCTCGACCCCGAGGTCGCCGAACACCCCGAGGAACTCGTCGTCTACGGGGGCACGGGCAAGGCGGCCCGTGACTGGCGCAGTTTCGACCGCATCACCGCCTCTTTGCGCGACCTGGAACGTCACGAGACGCTCCTGGTGCAATCCGGAAAGCCGGTGGGCATCATGCCCACCCACGAATGGGCTCCGCGCGTGCTCATCGCCAACAGCAACCTCGTCGGTGACTGGGCCACCTGGCCGGAGTTTCGTCGCCTGGAGGCCGAGGGGCTGACCATGTACGGGCAGATGACCGCCGGTTCGTGGACCTACATCGGTACCCAGGGCATCCTCCAAGGCACCTACGAGACCTTCGCGGCCGTGGCTGCCCGACGATTCTCCGGAACCCTGGCCGGCACCATCACCCTCACCGCAGGGCTGGGTGGTATGGGTGGTGCCCAACCCTTGGCGGTGACCATGAACGACGGGGTGGCGATCGTGGTCGAGTGCGACCGGAGCCGTATCGACCGTCGTCTTGAGCACCGCTACCTGGATGCGTGCGCCGACGACCTCGAGCACGCATTGGAACTGGCCGTACGCGCCCGTGACGAGCGTCGCCCCCTGTCGATCGGTGTTCTCGGCAACGCCGCCGAGGCCTTTTCCGACCTGCTTGCACTCGGTGCCCCGATCGACGTGGTCACCGACCAGACCCCGGCCCACGACCCACTTTCCTACGTGGCCGCGGGGGTGCCTTTCGAGGATCGGCGGGAGATGGCCACTGCCGACCCCGAGGGGTACACCGCCCGTGCTCGTGAATCCATGGCCCTGCACGTGGAGGCCATGGTGGGGTTCCAGGACGCCGGCGCCGAGGTCTTCGACTACGGCAACTCTCTTCGCGACGAGGCACGCCAGGGCGGGTTCTCCCGTGCCTTTGCCTTTCCCGGTTTCGTGCCCGCCTACATCCGCCCGCTGTTCTGCGAGGGCAAGGGTCCGTTTCGGTGGGCCGCGCTGTCCGGCGATCCCACCGACATAGCCCGCACCGACCGGGCGATCCTCGATCTGTTCCCCGACGACGAACACCTGTCCCGGTGGATCCACATGGCAGGGGAAAGGGTCGCCTTCCAGGGGCTGCCCGCTCGGATCTGCTGGCTCGGTCAGGGTGAGCGGGCCGCAGCCGGACAGCGCTTCAACGAACTGGTCGCCGCCGGGGAGCTCTCCGCGCCCCTGGCGATCGGCCGTGACCACCTCGACACCGGATCGGTGGCCTCCCCCTACCGGGAGACCGAGGCGATGAGGGACGGTTCCGACGCCGTCGCCGACTGGCCGTTGCTCAACGCCCTGGTCAACACCGCTTCCGGTGCCTCCTGGGTGTCGTTTCACCACGGTGGCGGTGTCGGCATGGGACGTTCCCTGCACGCGGGCCAGGTCAGTGTCGCGGACGGTACCGAACTGGCGGCCGCCAAACTCGAGCGTGTGTTGACCAACGATCCCGCCACGGGGGTACTCCGCCACGTCGATGCCGGCTACGAGGAAGCCGAACGGGTCGCGGACGCACATGGCATCCGGGTGCCGATGAGGGAGGACGTGTGAACTTCGACCAGCTCTGGGCAGATCTGCACCCCATCGGACGTTCCGCCGACAGTGGGGGCTATCACCGTTTCTCCTGGACGGGGGCCGATGCCGAGGCCCGTGCCTGGTTCACCGAGGCGGCCACCGCTCGTGGCCTGGACACGCGTACGGACCGCAACGGCAACCTGTGGGCCTGGTGGGGGTCCCCCGGACCCGGCGCGGTGGCCACCGGTTCCCATCTGGACTCGGTGCCCGACGGTGGCGCCTTCGACGGGCCGCTCGGTGTGGCCTGTGCCCTGGCCGCCGTCGACGAGCTCCGCTCCCGTGGTTTTTCCCCCGCACGTCCTTTGGCCATCGGTGTGTTCGTCGAGGAGGAAGGGGGCCGCTTCGGTGTTCCCTGTGTGGGCAGTCGCCTGATGGCCGGGGAGATCGACCCCGAGCGTGTCCGAGGCCTCACCGATGCCTCCGGCCTCACCTGGGCCGAGGCGATGGCGGCCGCCGGCCCGGACCCGGAGATGATCGGCCCCGATCCCGACACCCTCGGGCTGTTCGACGTGTTCGTCGAACTCCACGTGGAGCAGGGCAGGGCCTTGGAGGACACCGAGCATCCCGTCGGTGTGGCCGGTTCCCTCTGGCCACACGGACGCTGGCGGATGGACCTGAGGGGTCGGGCCGACCACGCCGGGACCACCCGCACGATCGATCGGGCCGACCCCATGGTGCCCCTCGCCCACGCAGTTCTGGCCGCCCGCGCAGCGGCCGAACAGCACAACGCCCGCGCCACCGTGGCCAAGGCACACATCACCCCCAACGGCACCAACGCCATTCCCTCCCTGGTCAGCACGTGGCTGGACGCCCGAGCCGCGGACCGGGAAACACTGGAGGCCGTCGTGGAGCAGGTACGCAAAGCCACAGAACAGGCCGCACACGACCACGGGGTCGGCCTCACGATCGATGCGGAGTCCTTCACCCCACTGGTGGAGTTCTCCCACGATCTGCGTGATCACCTGGCCGAGATCGTGGCGAACCGGATGCCCGAAACCGCCGGTCCGGTCCCGATCCTGCCCACCGGCGCCGGACACGACGCCGGGGTGATGTCGGGGCACGTACCCACCGCGATGCTGTACGTACGCAACCCCACGGGTGTGTCGCATTCTCCCGAGGAATGGGCGCGCCCCGAGGACTGTCGTGCAGGAATGCTCGCACTGGCCGACGTCCTGCAGGATCTGCTCTCCCGGTCCGGTCGGGAGGACTTTCGGTGACACACGGTTACTGGTGCGAGTGGGCCTGGACCGGTGACGGGGAAAGGGCCGAGCACGGTGTGCTCGTGGAGGTCGACGCAGGACGCATCACCGCGATGAGAAGAAGACCCACGCCTCCCGACGGTGTCGAGAGGCTGACCGGACTGACCCTGCCGGGGCTGGCCAACGCCCACTCGCACGCCTTCCACCGGGCGTTGCGTGGTCGTACCCACGCAGGGGGAGGTTCCTTCTGGACCTGGCGGGAAGTGATGTACGGCGTCGCCGAACGCCTGAATCCGGAGTCCTACCATCGTCTGGCCCGGGCCGTGTTCGCCGAGATGGCTCTGGCCGGGATCACGTGCGTGGGCGAGTTCCACTACCTGCATCACGGGCCCCGAGGAGAACGCCACGACGACCCCAACGCCATGGGGCATGCGCTGACCACGGCCGCCGCAGAGGCCGGGGTCCGGATCACCCTGTTGGACGTGTGCTACCTGGCGGGTGGGTTGGGTCAGGACGGCCGGTACTTGCCGCTGTCCGGTCCCCAGCTGCGCTTCGGTGACGCCGATGTCGGGGCCTGGGCCGAGCGGGTGGCCGATTTCTCCCCGGAGGGGGACCATGCCCGGGTCGGTGTGGCCGCGCACTCGGTACGGGCCGTGCCCGTTGCGGACCTGCCCGAGGTGGTGGGGGTGGCCGACCGCGGCCGGTTGCCCTTGCACGTGCACGTCTCCGAACAGCCCGCCGAGAACGTCGCATGCATGACCGCCCACGGACGTACGCCCACAAGAGTGCTGGCCGATGCCGGGGCGCTCACCGAGCGCACCAGCCTGGTGCACGCCACCCACCTGACCGACGCCGACGTCGTCGACATTCGCAGGTCCAAGGCCACGGTCTGCCTGTGTCCCACCACCGAACGCGACCTGGCAGACGGGCTGCCACGTACCGGGGACCTGATGCCCGGGCCCCTGAGCCTGGGCACCGACCAACATGTGGGTACCGATCTGTTCGAGGAGGCCCGGGGAGTGGAGTTGCACGAGCGCTTGCGTACCTTGCGTCGCGGCACCTTGGGCCCGGGTGCTCTGCTGGGTGCCGCCACCGCCCATTCCTCCCTGGGGTGGACCGACGCCGGTGTGTTGCGCCCGGGCGCCCGCGCCGATCTGGTCAACGTTTCCCTGGAAAGCACCCGGCTGGCCGGTGCCGACCCCGAACGCGCGCTCGACGCGGTGATCTTCGCCGCGACCGCCACAGACGTGCGCCACGTGATGGTCGACGGCGGGTGGACCGTCCGCGACGGTGACCACCTCCTGGTCCCCGACATCGCCGGAGAACTCGCCAAGGTGATCGAGGAGTTGCACACTTGACCGACGACACTGCAGTACCACAGTCGATCCTCGTCGACGACATCGGCTCCCTCGTCACCAACGACCCTTCCCGGGGCAGGGGGGTGGTCGGTGAGGTCGAAGAGGCCGCCCTGGTGATCGAACAGGGACGAGTGGCCTGGTCCGGGCCGCGTTCCCAGGCCCCCGCGGCCGACGCCAGAGTGGACGCCGCCGGGCGCTGCGTTCTGCCCGGTTTCGTCGACAGTCACTCCCACATCGTGTTCGCCGGTGACCGCAGTCGCGAGTTCGCCGCACGGATGAGTGGCCTTGCCTACTCGGCCGGTGGGATCCACACCACGGTGGAGGCCACGAGGAAGGCCTCCGACTCCGCATTGCTCTCCGGCGCTCGAACCCTGCTCAGGGAGGCCAGGTCCCAGGGCACCACCACCTTGGAGGTCAAGTCGGGCTACGGTCTGACAGTGGCCGACGAGCGACGCTCTTTGGAGATCGCCCGACGGATCACCGACGAGGTCACCTTCCTGGGGGCGCACGTGGTCGCCCCCGAGTACGCGGACGACCCCGACGGCTACGTCGACCTGGTCTCCGGGCCCATGTTGGATTCCTGCGCCCCGCTGTCCCGGTGGATCGACGTGTTCTGTGAGCGGGGTGCCTTCGACGAGCAGGCCTCGCGTCGGGTCCTTGCCGCGGGCAGGGAACGGGGGTTGCTGCTGCGTGTGCACGGCAATCAGCTGGGGGAAGGACCGGGCGTACGCCTGGCGGTGGAGATGGGTGCTGCCTCGGTGGACCATTGCACCTATCTGGCTCCGGAGGACATCGAGGCGCTCGCCGAAGCGGCCGCACGCCCCGAACCGACGGTGGCCACATTGCTGCCCGGTGTGGATTTTTCCACCAGACAGAGTTACCCGAACGCGCGAAAGCTCATCGACGCGGGCGCCCGTGTGGCCCTGGCCAGTGATTGCAACCCCGGTTCGTGCTTCACCTCGAGCCTGGCCTTTTGTATCGCGGTGGCTGTGCGGGACACGGGTATGACACCGGACGAAGCGGTGTGGGCGGCCACTGCCGGGGGTGCCCTGGCACTGCGCCGTGACGACGTCGGTCACCTGGCTCCTGGGGCCCGCGCCGACCTGATCCTGTTGGAGGCACCCAACCACCTCTATCTGGCCTACCGTCCCGGGGTCCCCCAGGTGGCGGCGGTCTGGAAGGACGGCGAGCTCGTCGCAGGATCCCCCGACAACGGTGCCTGAGTCGGCCGGTCGAAGAACGACCGGACCACCGGGGCCGGACACCGTCGAAGTGGTGTCCGGCCCCGTCCGTGTGCGGCTGCTTTCCTATGCGCCACTGTCCGCTGCGGCCTCGGCGCCCTGAGCGGGGGCCGGGGTGGCGGCCGGGGTGGCGGCCTTCTTGGTGCGGCGCCTCTTCACGGGACGGGAGTAGTCGACAAGAGGCTCGAATCGGGCCTCGTGCTCCTTGAAGCAGTCGACACAGGCGTCGATCTCACGAACAGCGCCTTCCCAGGCGAACTGGATGCTCTCAGTCGCCTCGACCTTCTCCTCGCGAACGGCGTGGGGGTCGCAGTACGTGCGCGTGAAGACCTCGGTGACCACGGCGGGGATTTCCCTTCGATTAATCGCGTGAACGGTGCGGACCGCTTGATCATACACCTGTACGAAAGCTGGGTCGGCTCGTGCCGGTACCGGCCATGAGGGGGGTGGGTCCGCGTCGAACACCTTAGCGAAGACCTGGACCCTCCGTGACCGGGTCGGGCGGGCACTGATCGGGAAGGCGGGTACGCCCCCTCACCGGTCGGGGCGTTGATCGGGGGCGGCATCGACGAGGGCCCGAGCGACCTCACGCAGGAAGCCCGGTAGGTACGGAGCGTTGCGTGCGAGACGGTCCCAAGCGCACCCATGGTGGTACAGGCGTTCCCGTATGGTCGGTTCCCCGTCGCCCCGGCGGGCACTTTTGGCGTCCGCCCGTCGGATCGACGAGCGCAGCGCCCACAGCATCATCGCCACCACGGGGCGAAACACACCACGACCACGCACGTCCAAGACGGCTTCCACGACCCAGCGCCCGTCGTCACCGCGGGTGGGGGCCAACCAGGCACGTACGCGCACGAGTCGGTGTTCTGCCTCCAGCAAGGCCGGGGACGTGCCGTCACCTTCACCGTCCAGTGCGAGGTACCAGGCGTTGGTGTCGATGGTCACCGCTCCGGTGGCGGAGCGCAACCAGGCGCCCCGCCCGGGGATCTGTATGCGCATGCTCCCCGTCAGACGTGCGGTGGCTGTGTCGTGGACCACCGTTCCCGAGGTCACGGGTGGACCCTGGGATCCCCTGGTGTCGGGCATGGCGAAATCGACCGACGCCGCCGCCTCCTCGTCCCAGGAAGTGATGGTCAGTCCGGTACCACTCCATCCTTTGTCCTCGTCGGCGGGTTCGATCGGAACACCCTCAGGGGAGAGCTCGGCGACCAGGTAGTGGCTGTACGGGGCCAGGTGGTTCCCGCTCTGCAACTGCAGGGCCAGGGTGGAGGCCCCGATCGCGAGTTCCTCGGCCCTCTCCGGGGAGAGGGTGCCCTCCTGCAACCGTTCCACTGCCTCGTGACGTTCCCTGCGCCCCCGTTCGGCCGTTTCCGGGTCGATGATTCCCAGTTCCTCGGCACGTGAGTACAGCAATTCCCGGGTCCCCTCCTCGGGCAGCAACAGCCACCCTCGCCCGTCGAACCGACAGCTGCGTGCAACCTCGTAGGCGGCGTCGACCGTTTCGAGGACCACTTCGCGTTCCACTGGGGTGATGTCGAAGATGTGACTCAGACGGGGCATGTGCTCTCCGAGGGTGGTCGATCGATGTGTGGGGTGGC
>DXDP01000113.1 GCA_019115445.1 Candidatus Nocardiopsis merdipullorum | reverse complement strand
CGTACCTGGTGGGGGCGGGAGGGGTTTCGCAGCGTCTGCGAGGTGGAGGCGGGCTCGGTGGCTTTTGTGCGTTCTCGCCGAAAGGCGGTGCGGTGATGTCACCGATGGATTTTTGCTCACCAACCCAGTTGCTTCAGGGCTCGGAGTGTGGATGGTCCGGCCGGCGCCACCGACGGGGTCGTCCACACCGCTGCACACAAGGCACGCAGTCCGTCCAACCGTTCCCCCGAGCCTTTCAACGTCACCGTGTCGCCTTCGACGTCGACGGTCCACCCCTCGCAGTGGACCTGGGACCCTTCCCGGCTCACCACGGGGTGGGCCGTGTTCATCCCCGACACATCCCAGGCCAAGTAATGGGGGCGCTGATGTTCGGGGGCGGCGAGCGCGTCAAGAGGCGTGGCCACACCCGACAGGACGAGCATCCCGGCGGTCCCGTGCGTCACGGCGCTCTCGATGTCGGTGTCCAGACGATCACCGACGACAAGGGGACTGCGAGCACCGGTGCGGCGTATGCCTTCTTCGTGCAAAGGACGCATCGGTTTGCCCGCGATGACCGGTTCCACGCCGGTGGCGTGTTGGATCACCTGGACGAAGGAACCGTTGCCGGGGATGATGCCCTGTTCGCTGGGGGCCGTGGCGTCGGCATTGCCCGCCACGTAGAACACACCTCGAGACACCGCAAGGGCACCTTGGTCCAGCAGGTCACGGGTCAAGTTGCGGGAGTAGCCCTGCACGACCGCCACGACCGATTCGGAGTCCATGGTGACCGGGCGCATGCCGGCACGGTGGACCGCTTGACGCAGCCCGGTGTCCCCCACGACGAGCACGTCGGAACCTTGCGGATAACGGTCGGCGACCAAACGTGCGGCCGCTTCGGCGGAGGTGACCACGTCCTCGGGTGCGGCCTCCACCCCGAGTTCGGTGAGGTGCTCGGCGATTCGTGCGGGTGTGCGTCCGGCGTTGTTGGTGACGAACGCGACACCGGTTCCTGCGGAGCGGGCCTTGCCCACGGCCTCGGGGGCCGCGGGAACGGCACGCGCGCCGATGTAGATCACACCGTCCAGATCGAGGAGCATCGCGTCGTGGAGCTCGGTCAGGGGACGGTCGGTGGAACGCAGCGACATGGAGGTGGGCCCGTTCATTGTGGTGACGATGGTTCCTCCTCAGGTTATGGGCCCGGTGACGCGGTTGCTCAACATCCATTCGGTGGCGAAGTCCACGGCTTCGGCCAGGGGAAACATTCGGGCAAGGGCTTGACCGACCCGTCCGATGGTGACGGCGCCGGTTTCCTCGAAGGCGGAGCCGATGTGGGGGAAATCCTCCTCGTTCAGGGCGATGTCGGTGTAGGTCACCCAGGCGGCACCGTGTTCCGGGTCAGGCACCGAGGCCCCCTCGGTCTCGGTGGGGGACGTGGGAAGTCGGTATTCGGCCAGGTGAAAGGCGGTGCAAGTGTTGTAGTCGGTGCCGAGGAACAGGACCTTTGCCTGCATGCGGGCAAGACGTCCCAGGGGAGATTCCTCTCCGAGACGGCAGGAGAGGGGGTGGGGGTGCATGAGTTCTCGTGCGTCGACACCGAGGGCGGCGAAGGAGGTTTGGGGGTGGTCGCTGCGTACCGCTCCGGGCCAGGTGCGCAGCAGTTCCGGGATACGGCCCATGAAGGTGGTGGGGGTCCGGTCGGGGTCGTAGGGCGGCATCGATCGGCGGATCTCGTCCCACCATTCCTGGGGGACCGGTGGGTTGCCCCAACGGGCCGGGTCGGACTGTTCCCCGCACTGGGTGGGGACGGTGACGGTGCCGTGTGGGCCGACCGCGTCGATGAGGGCCTGCACGACGGTTTCCTGCCCACCACATACCCACCCCAGAGCACGGAGAGAGGAATGTACGAGCAGGATGTCACCGGGGGCGACACCCAGGTGTGTCAGTTCCGCGGCAAGAGAGGTGCGGGTCTGCAAGGTGGCGGGGGCAGTGGGCATGGTGTGGGTCTTTTCTCAGGTGGAGGGGGATCTTCCGGGGGTCGTGGCCAAGACGCGCATGACCAGGCCGGTACGGGGTTTGGGGCCGAAAGAGGTCGATTTGCGAGGGGTGAGTTCACCTCGGTCCGCCACGGCGTACACCTGTTCCACCGACAGGGGTGGCACGATCACGGCGATGCCTTGTGTTTCGCGGGCAGTGGCCATGGCCTGGTCCGGATCGTCGTGCACCATACGGACCTGTTCCTCCGGTACCCCCCAGAGGGGGAGGAGGACTTCGTGCAGGGCCGCGGTGGGCAGGTTGCGCCACTCGGAGGAGCGGTCGGGCATGGCCTCGGCCAGAGTTCGTGGGTCGATGTTGTGCACCAGATGTCCGTGGCCCTTCGGGGAGACCAGGAGGAGTCCGTCCTGGGGTGTGGTCGTGTCGGAAGGCACCACCTCGGCCACAGTGTTGGCCAGGTCGAGGGCCTGTTCGATGTCCACACCGGGCAGGACACGGTGGATCGCGCCCAGGTGTGGGGGATGGGTGTCGCTGTCGACGAGCAGCGCCAGGCCATGACGCCAGCCGAGGTCGGGATCCTCGCGCAGCAACTGTCGGTAGGCGGCGTAACGGTGGTGTCCGTCGGCGATGAGTGCGGAGCGTCGACTCAGGTCGGTGCCGATCCGCTCGAGGACGGCCGGTTCCGTGATCGCCCAGAGGCGGTGCGAGGAGCCGTCCCGGAGCGTGGCGGAGGCCAGTGGGGTGCCGTCGACCTCCTGGGTGGCCTTCGAAGCCGCGCCGTCCTGGCCGCGGTAGAGCAGGAATATCGGCTCCAGGTTGGCACGCGTGGCACGCATGAGGCGAAAACGGTCCCGGACCGGAGGTTCGGCGACGTCCTCGTGCGGGCGTACAGGAGAGTCCAGGCCAAGGGCCCCGATCAGCCCGCGCTGGTGGGTACCGTCCGGGGCGGTTTGTTCGTACACGTACAGGGCGGGTTCGTCATCTTGGGCCAGGACCCCTTCCTCGATCCAGCTGTGCAGCAGCTGGGCCGCCCTCCGGTAACGCGGGTGACTCTCGCGACCGAGCTCGAAGGGGAGTGTGACCCTGGCCGCGTTGTGCGGATCGGAGTGTTGAAGCTCTCGGGCTTCCTGCGCTCCGGGGATGTCGTAGGGCGGTGCCAGGAGTCGTGCGATGTCGAATTCGTCGTCGACGAAACGGTCGACGTCAGGACTGATGTAACGCAAACCTTGGAAAGGGGCCAGTTCGAGGGTGTGACACGGCATCTCAGCAAGCTACCTGTCGTTTGGCATTCGTGCCGTCAAAGTAGCTTTCTCATGCGCAACATGTCACTCAAACTGGCTTCTACCTTGACACGTCGTGTCAGAAATGAGGTTTTTGCACTCAGACGTTCCTCGGCGATGGCCACCAGGTCCTCGCTGGTGACCGTGATCCGGACCTGGGGTTTTGGGGCCGGCCGGTCGACGGGGCGGTGGGTGATGTCGGTGAGACCATCGATGGTGAGACGCACGTCGAAGACGATGGCCAGATCGGGAACTTCGATGCCGATCGAACGTTCTTCGATGTGGCGGTGCCTTTGACTCTCGGGGTGGTCGAGGATGCGTTTGTTCAACAGGTCGATCCCGACCAGGCACGCGTCGATGCTGCTCATGTGCCCATGATGCCTCATCGCCGCCCCTTTCCCGAGGGTTCGGTCGAAGGGGGACGGGCTTCGAGGTTTGCGTGCGATCTTGGGTCCGGGCCCGGTAGCGTTGTCCGTGTGTCCCCGCTGCGTGGAAGACCCCCGTTGCCTCCACGCACCTTCGTTCTGTTCCCTCCCCACGCGGTCCAAGGAGCACCACAGCATGGTCGTCGACGCGGTACGTACTTACCTCGATGCTGCCAATGGCCTCACCGAGTTGTCCCGCAAGGAGGCCGTGGCCGCGGCCAAGACCCTGTTGCGGGCCAACGGGCAGGTTTCCCCGGTCGCCGAGGGAGAGGAACTGCCCAAGGTGGGACAGAACATCCAGGCGTTGGCCGCAGAGCTGGTCGAGACGAGCCGCACCAATCGGGAAGCCATCGCCGACCTGGTCCGCGGTGAGGTCACCCGGCAGTTGGAGACGATGGATGTCGTACCGCGTGGCGAGTACGAGCGTCTGGCCCGCCGGGTCGCCGAACTGGAGCGACGCCTGGCCGCGCGCCATGCGGTCGAGCGTGCTCTGGCCCCGCAGAGCGCGAGTGGGGACTTGCCGGTGAGTTCTGTCGATGCCGGTGGCGACGACCGCGCCCCGGAGGCGGTGCAGAGCACCGTGGACGAAACCACAAGAACCGCGAAGGCATCGAAAGAGCCGGCCGCCGTCACCGAGACGGGCGAAGCTGCCTCCGTGCCGAAGAAGGCGCCCACGCAGGACAAACCCAAGAACACGCGGAGCAGGTCATCGGGCAAGCGCACCACCAGGAGCAAGGGAACGACCAAGAAGTAGAGTGCCGGGTCAAGCCCCGATCAAGGACGAAAGCACGGAAGTGACCATGGATCCCGAGGAGTTGGCCGCAAGAACACTGGAAGGTACCAAGGAGCGTCTGTCCTCGTTGGAGGAGCGCCCCACGGCCGAGCACGTCGAGGTTTTCGAACAGTTGCACCAGGAGCTGTCCGCGGTCCTGGGAGCGCTCGACCCTGGTGCCAACGGTGTCCGATGAGCACCGCTATTCTTGGTGACCATGGCACAACGTAGTCGGCTCGACGCGGAACTCGTTCGTCGCGGCCACGCGCGTTCACGAGGACACGCCGCAGAAATCATCGATGAGGGGTTCGTCCGGGTCGCGGGGATGGTGGCGTCCAAGGCAGCGACCCAGGTGGGTATCGACCAGCCCATCGTGGTGCGTGCACCGTCCGACGAACCGTCCTATGTCTCACGCGGGGCACACAAGCTCATCGGTGCGCTCGATGCCTTCTCCCTCGATGTGTCCGGACGACGTGCCTTGGACGCCGGTGCTTCGACCGGTGGGTTCACCGACGTGCTGTTGCGCCGTTCCGCCGCGCACGTGACCGCCGTGGATGTCGGTTACGGGCAGTTGGCCTGGGCCTTGCGCAGCAACGACCGTGTACGGGTGATGGAGCGGGTCAACATCCGTGACCTGACCCCTGAACAGATCGGTGAGCCCCGTCCCGATCTGGTGGTGGGGGATGTGTCGTTCATCTCCCTCAAACTTCTCCTCCAGCCGTTGAAAGATTGTGTCACCGCCGATGCCGACTTCGTCCTGATGGTCAAACCCCAGTTCGAGGTCGGTAAGGAGAAGGTGAGTTCCGGAGGGGTGATCCGGGATCCGGAGTTGCGTGCCGATGCGGTCGGTGAGGTGGCCGCGTACGCTCTCACCCTGGGGTTGGGTGTGGTGGATGTCGTGGCCAGCCCGCTTCCGGGACCTGCGGGCAACGTCGAGTATTTCTTGTGGTTGCGTGCTGGTGAACCACCCTTGGACGAGGTTGATCTGACACGTGCGATCAAGGAGGGACCACGCTGAGGCGTGGCACCGTTTCACGAAGGTCCGATAACGTGGCTCGGCCGAGTCGGCCCATGAGCCCGATCGGCATCAGACTCCCCCGCCGGGGGCCGACGTAAGGGGACGACGATGACCAGCGGACGTAGTGTTCTCCTGCTGGCCCACACCGGTCGACCCGCGGCGCTGCGCAGCGCCCAGCTGGTCCACGAAAGTCTCAGCCGTGCGGGTCTGTCCATACGCATGCTCAAGGACGAGATCGAGGAACTGGCCACGGCCGGGTTCGACCTGGACCCGGTCGAACCGGTGGAAGGCGTGGACGCCGCGAAGGGCGTCGAACTGGTCATGGTTCTGGGTGGGGACGGCACGCTGTTGCGCGCTGCCGAGCTGTCACGCCCGGCCGGTGCTCCTCTGCTCGGGGTGAACCTGGGCCACGTGGGTTTTCTTGCCGAGGCCGAACGAGAGGATCTGGGGGAGACCGTACGCAGCGTCGTCGACCGCGACTACGTCGTGGAGGAGCGGATGACGCTCGACGTGGCGGTTTTCCATGGTGGGCGTGATGACGGCACGGCCCCGGTGCGGACCTGGGCGCTCAACGAAGCGACCCTGGAAAAGGGTGAGGCCCGGCGAATCCTGGAAACGGTCCTGGAGATCGATGGTCGTCCCTTGTCACGGTGGACCTGTGACGGGGTGGTGTGCGCCTCACCCACCGGTTCGACGGCACACGCATTTTCCGCGGGTGGGCCGGTGGTGTGGCCCGACGTGGATGCTTTGCTGGTCGTGCCGTTGAGCGCACATTCCCTGTTCGCGCGGCCGATGGTGGTGGGCCCGGACGCCAAGGTGGCGCTGGAAGTGGTTCCGGAGACGGCGCCGGGCGTGCTCTGGTGCGACGGACGACGTATGGTCGAATTGCCCGCCGGGGCACGAATAGAGATCACTCGTGCTGATACGCCGGTGCGATTGGCCCGGCTGCACCGGGCGCCGTTCACAGATCGGCTGGTGGCCAAGTTCGGCCTTCCGGTGGCCGGGTGGCGAGGGCGGGGTGAGCACGGCCGCTGACCGGGGTCGCGGCCCCGGTATGCCGTGTACGCACATGGACAGTGGCGTCAACCAGCAGGAGAGGGATCGGTGCTCGAGGAAGTCCGTATCCAGGGACTCGGGGTCATTGACGACGCCGTTGTGGAGTTGTCACCGGGTCTGACCGTCGTCACGGGTGAGACCGGGGCGGGCAAAACCATGGTTGTGACCGGGCTCGGGCTGCTCTTCGGTGGACGTGCCGATCCCCAGAGGGTGCGTCCGGGTGCGGGCAGGGCGGTGGTCGAGGGGAGGTTGACCGTGCCGTCGGACGGCCGGGTGGCTTCCCGAGTGTTCGACGCCGGTGGTGACATCGAGGACGATGTCCTTCTCATGGCCCGTACCGTGTCGGCCGAAGGACGCTCGCGTGCGTCCATGGGTGGCCGCTCGGCCCCGGTGAGCCTGTTGGCCTATCTTGCCGAGGATCTGGTCGCGGTGCACGGCCAGTCCGATCAGCAGCGTCTGTTGCGTACCGACCGGCAGCGCTCGTCCCTGGACCGATTCGCGGGTGAAGCGCTGCACAAAGCCATGAAGCGGTACTCGGTGGCCTTTCGCCGCTATCGGGATGTTTCCCAGGAGCTGGAGGAATTGGTGGAACGGGCGCGTGAGCGCGCCCAGGAGGCCGACATGCTCCGTTTCGGTGTGGAGGAGATCACCGCGGCGGAGCCACAGCCGGGGGAAGACGCCGAACTCTTGGTGGAAGAGACCCGGTTGGCCCACGCCGATGGGTTGCGGATCGCGGCGACCACTGCGCACGAGGCCTTGGCCGGTGATCCGGCTTCCGACGTGGAGGTCGATGTGGCCGCCTTGCTGTCGGTGGCGCGGCAGGCGGTGGCCTCGGTGCGGGAACACGACACGCAGTTGGCCGCGATCGGTGACCGGTTGGACGAGACCTCCTACATCCTCACCGACGCCGCCACGGAGTTGGCCTCCTACGCCGAGTCGGTGGAGGCCGATCCGGCCCGTCTTGCCGCGGTACAGGAGCGTCGGGCGCTGCTCACCCAGCTCTCCCGCAAGTACGGAGAGAGCACCGATGAGGTGCTTGCGTGGGCGGAGCAGGCCGCCAAGCGGTTGGAGGAGCTGGAAGGGGACGACGAGCACATCGAGCAGCTGCAGTCCGAGTCCGATGAGCTGTATGAGCGGATGGAAGCAGCTGCCGAGGAGTTGACCCGGTTGCGCAACGAGGCCGCCGAGCATTTCGGGGAGGCGGTCACCGAGGAATTGACGGCATTGGCGATGCCACACGCTCGGGTGCGTGTGCGTATCAGCACCGAGGAGGAGTTCGGGCCGCACGGGCGTGATGAGGTCGAGCTGTTGTTGGCGCCGCATCCCAGTTCCCCACCGTTGCCCTTGCACAAGGGTGCCTCCGGTGGTGAGTTGTCACGTGTCATGCTCGCCATCGAGGTGGTTTTCGCGGGGGCCGATCCGGTGCCCACGTTCGTCTTCGACGAGGTCGATGCCGGGGTCGGTGGTAAGGCCGCGGTGGAGATCGGTCGTCGGTTGGCGCGTCTGGCCCAGCGCGCTCAGGTGATCGTGGTCACCCACCTGCCTCAGGTGGCGGCTTTCGCCGATGCCCACCTGGTGGTGGAGAAGTCCACCGAAGGGCTGGTCACCGAAAGCGGTGTGGTCCGGTTGGACCGGCCGGGACGAGTGCGCGAGTTGTCGCGGATGCTCGCCGGGTTGGAAAATTCCGAGTTGGGGCGTGCGCACGCCGAGGAGTTGCTGGCCAAGGCCGACCCCGAAAGGGCATACCCGAGCGCTTGAGCCAAGACCCCGGTGACCGTGTTCCGAACACGCCGACCGAGCAGCTGTTATCACTCCAGGTAGTTGAGTTCTGACAGTATGCCACCGATGAAGGTATCGGATGCGCTCAGCGCCACAGTCACACGGTTTCGCCGCGCTCGGGTGGAATCCCCCGCCGGGCTGGTCGCTCCCGTCAGGTCGGATCGACGTACCAAGAACCTGACCCCACGCCTGCGTCCCGGTGACATGGCGATCATCGACCATGTCGACCTGGACCGGGTCAGTGCTGAGGCGCTCGTGGCTTGCGGTGTTGCAGCCGTCCTCAACGTCGCAAGAAGCATCAGTGGGCGCTATCCCAATCAAGGCCCGGAGATGATCGCGGCGGCGGGTATCCCCCTGGTGGACGAGGTCGACCCTGCGATCTTCACCCGCATACGTGAAGGGGAACGCCTGCGCCTGGAGGGAGCAACCCTCTACCGGGGAGAGGAGCCCCTCGCCCGGGGAACGTTGTTGGACCCGGTGAGCGTCGAGGAAGCCATGGCCGAGGCACGTGCAGGCCTGGCCACCCAGTTGGAGGCCTTTGCGGCCAACACCATGGCCTACCTCCAGAGCGAGCGCGATCTGCTGCTCGACGGCATCGGGGTACCGGCCATCGACACCGACATGGAGGGACGCCATGTCCTCATCGTGGTGCGCGGGTACCACTACCGCGAGGACATCGTCGCGCTACGTCCCTACATCCGTGAGTTCCGTCCGGTCATCATCGCCGTGGACGGTGGCGCGGACGCAGTCATGGAGGCCGGTTATCGGCCCGACATCATCGTCGGTGACTTCGATTCGGTCTCGGACCGGGTTCTTGCCTGCGGAGCCGAACTCGTCGTGCACGCCTACCGTGACGGCAGAGCGCCCGGTCTTCCTCGACTGACCGATCTGGGCCATGACCCGGTGGTCTTTCCTGCGACCGGCACCAGTGAGGACGTGGCGATGATGCTCGCCGACGGTGCGGGTGCCTGTCTCATCGTCGCGGTCGGTACACATGCCACCCTGGAGGAATTCCTGGACAAGGGGCGTTCGGGGATGGCCAGTACCTTCCTCACCCGCCTACGGGTGGGCGGAAAGCTGGTCGACGCCAAAGGTGTGAGCCGACTGTACCGTTCGCGTATCTCCCCTTGGGCACTCCTTGGGTTGGTGGCTGCTTGCATGCTCACCATCGCGGTCGCCGCCGTCAGTTCACCGGCCGGTCAGGTCTATCTCACTTTCCTCGCGGCGCGATGGGACACCTTCTCCTATTGGTTGACGGAGATGCTGACGTGATCGATTTCCGCTATCACCTGGTCTCCATCATCGCGGTGTTCCTCGCACTGACGGTGGGGCTCGTCCTGGGCACCACGATGCTTCAGGACCCGCTGCTCAACACGCTCAAGTCCGAGACGGCGGATCTACGGGGAACGAGCGAGGACCTGCGTGCCGAACGCGATGTGGCCGACAGTGTCAACACCGGGGCCGACGAGATGGCCGAGAGCCTCTCCGAGGACATGCTCGAGGAACGTCTGTACGGCCTGGGTGTGGCCTTGGTCCTGGTTCCCGGAACGGATCCGGAGATCGCAGCTGCCCTCGAGGCACGCGTGGAGGAGGCCGGAGGCGAGGTCGTGGGTCGGGTGGAGATCTCCGAGAACTTCGTGGACCCCACCAACGCCACCTCCATCGACGAACTGGCGACCCAGGTCTCCTCGGACCCGGAAGAGTTGTCCGGCACCCCGTACGAGAATGCGGGCACGGAACTGGCTCGTGCCCTGGCAGGAGGCACGGACGCAGGTGGAAGCGATGACGCCAAGTCCTCCCTGGCCGCTTTCGACAAGGGGGGGATCGTGTCCTTTTCCGGGGATCCCGCGGGATCCGCTGACGCGGTGTTCGTGCTGGCGCCCTCGCTCGATGTCTCCTCCGAACCCGAAGGGGCCTCCGAGACCGCGATCGTGGCCCTGGACGAGTTGGCCCGTGCTCTGCACGACGGGGTCGGACCGACCGTTCTTGCCGGGGACACTTCATCGGCGGCCGAGGAAGGCACACTGACCCTGGTTCGGGCGGAGGACCCTCCCTACAGCACCGTCGATGTGGTGGGGCGACCCCTGGGCGACATCGTGGCCGTCCTGGTCCTGGCCGCCGCTGTCGAAGGTGACGAGGGTGCCTACGGGATCGGGGAGGACACCCGGGGGTTCCTGCCGGACCCGCTTCCCAAGACGCAAGAAAGCGGTGCCCCCGACGACGAGGACGACCCCGGCGAGGTGGACGACCCCGGCGAGGTGGACGAACCCGATGGAAGAGGCTTCGAGGACGAGGCCCGACGAACCGTACCGGACGGTGAGTGATGGACACATCCACCGCGTATCGACTGGTGCAGGGGCTGGCCGGAGCCGCGTTGGGGGCGGTGGCCACCCGCACTTCCGCCACCCTTTTCACCCGCTTGGCCACCAGCTGTGACAGCAACAGGAGGAAATGGGAACGCCTCAATTTCCGCGGGCGCACTGTTTCTTTGCGGGAGGGACCTGCGTTGGCCGTCGGGATGTGCGTGGCCGGGATGTTCGTCCCGGGCCTTGATCCACGTACTCGTGCGGCGGCAGCGTTGGCCGCTGCGGGTGCGGCAGGATTCGGTGCCTACGACGACCTGTCCGCAAACGGGAAGGAACGTGGCCTGCGCGGGCACTTCGGTGCCCTGTCCCGAGGAAGGATCACCACGGGCCTGGTCAAGGTGGTCGGGATCGGCGCCACCGGCCTGGCCGCCGCCGCACTGCTGCGTCGAGGGCCGGTCGACACACTCGTGGACGGCGCGCTCATCGCCGCAGGGGCCAACCTGGTCAACCTGTTCGACCTACGTCCCGGACGGGCCACCAAGTTCGTACTGTTCATGGCGGGTCCCGCCTTGTTCTCATCGGCAGCCCCCCTGCTCGGCCCGGCCGTGGGTGCTTCGATCGCACTCCTTCCCGACGAACTCGCCGAACGCTCCATGCTGGGGGATGCCGGGGCCAATGCGCTCGGTGCCGCTCTGGGGGTGGCGGCCGTGGCCCAGGCCGAACGTTCGATGCGTGTGACCCTGCTCGGTGGTGTGCTTGCCCTGACCCTGGCCAGTGAACGCACCAGTTTTTCGCGGATCATCGACCGGGTACCGCCACTGCGCGGCATCGATCGGTGGGGTCGGTGCGCATGAGGAGGGCACGGTGTCGCGGGTTGTCCCCGACTGTGGGGTGACACACGGGGTCGGTACGGCCGCATTGCTCATCGCGGTGATCACCGTCGGGGCGCGGCTCGCAGGTTTTGGGCGGACGGTCGTCTTCTCCCAGACCGTCGGCGACACCTGTTTGGGTACCGCATACGTCACCGCCAACCAGGTGCCCGCCGTCCTGTTCGAGATCGTCATCGGTGGTGCCCTGACCGCTGTGGTCGTGCCGGTCCTGGCCTCGGCCGTCCGAAACGGTGACCATGCCCAGGTGCGGCACACAGCCTCGGCGTTGATGACCTGGGTCCTGTTGCTGTCCCTGCCCCTGTCACTGCTGCTCGGGCTCGTGTCCTACCCGACGATGATGTTGATGCTCGGCCCGGTGCGGGGGTGTGGTCACGGTGAGTTGCTCACGTTGGCCGCACGGATGCTCGTGGTCTTCTCCCCGCAGATCGTCTTCTACGGTTTGGCCGCCGTCCTTTACGGCATCTTGCAGTCGCACAGACGTTTCCTGTCACCGGCGTTGGCCCCGCTGGTGTCCAGTCTCGTGGTGATCGCCTTCTACCTGGCCTTCGTGCCCTTGGGGGCCGAACACCGTCAGGACCTGGGGGAACTTCCTCTGACCGCCGAGCTCGTCCTGTCGTTGGGGACCACCGTGGGGGTGGCCGCACTGTTCGTCACCGCTCTTGGCCCGGCGACACGGTTGAGCCTGCGTCTGCGTCCTCGGCTGTTCTTCCCTGCCGGGGTGGGGGAACGGGTCCGATCCCTGGCCGCGGCGGCTTTGCTGCCGCTGGTGGCGATGCAATTGTGTTTGTTGTTCTCGGTGGTGCTGGCCAACTGGGGTGGGGGAGCGGGTGCCTCTGTGCTCTACACCTATGCCTGGGCCCTGTTCACCCTGCCCTACGGGGTGATCGCCGTTCCCATCGCCACGAGCGCATTCACCGCTTTGGCCGTCACGCACACCGAACAAGACCGAGTGGGGTTTGCGTCGTTGGTCTCGGGCAGTGCACGTGCCTGCGTCGTGGCCACCGGGATCGTGGGCACCGCGCTGGCCTCCGCGGCCGGTCCCGTGGCACGGGTCTTCGCCGAACAGGACCCGGGCGCGTTGGAGTGGGCGCTGCTGGCCTACGCGCCGGGTGTGATCGGGTTCGGTCTGATCGCTCTGCTCAGCCGGGTCCTGTACGCATCTTCCCACGAGGTTCGGGCGGCCCTGGCCCAGACGGTGGGATGGCTCGTGGTGATGGGGTGTGCGGCAGTGCTCGTGTGGGCGCTGCCGTCGGGATGGACCATCACGGCGTTGGGGGTGTCGAGCACCGTCGGTCTGTCCCTGGCCGCGGTCTTGTTGTGTGTGGGCGTGGTTCGCGCACACGGTGCTGCGGCACTGGCCGGAGTGGGCCGTTCGGTGGCGGCCTCGGCACTTGCGGGTGGGGTCGGTTGGGCGGTGGGCAGAGCAGTGGCCTCGACCTTGCAGGTCGACGGTGTTGTGGCCGCGGTCGGTTCTGCGGCGGTGGCCGGGTCGGCGGGGGCAGTGGTCTTCACCGCCACCGTGGCGTTGGTGGATCGGTCGGCGATGCGGGCGGTGCTCGCTGGAGCAGGAACCGTACGAGAACGCAGGAAGGAGAAGCGGTGAGCAGGAGAATCGCACTGGTCGTGGGGACGAGCACCGGGGGCGTGGGCAAACACGTGCTCTCACTGGGTACGGGGCTGGCTCGACGCGGCCATCGGGTGGCGGTCCTCGGCCCGGCCGAATCAGATCGTGCCCTCGGTTTCACCGAGGCCGGGTTGCGTTTCTTCCCGGTACGGATCGGGGCCTCTCCCACAGCGACCGACCCCACTGCAGTACTGAAACTGCGCACCATGCTCAAGGAGGCCGACACGGTCCACGCGCACGGGATACGAGCCGGAGCACTGTGCTCCTTGGCCGGGGTACGTCCGTTGGTCGTGACCGCACACAACGCACCGCCCCCGCTCGTCGGCCCGCTGTCCGTGGTTTACCCCGCACTCGAAAAGGTCGTGGCCCACCGCGCGGACGTGGTGTTGGGGGTCTCCGGTGATCTGGTGCGCCGGTTGCGTGCCGCGGGTGCCTCCGGTGCTCGCCCCGCGGTCGTTGCCGCACCGACCACGGGCACTCCGTACAAGGGCCGTGAGGCCACCCGAGCGGATCTGGCGGTGCTCCCCGAGCGCCCCTTGGTGCTGACCATCGCGCGGCTGGCAGAGCAGAAGGGGCTGGACACGTTGTTGGCGGCCGCGCCGGCGATTTCCGACCGTAGGCCCGAGCCGGTCATGGCGATCGCGGGGGACGGGCCTTTGTGGGGAGAACTCCACGACAGTGCTGCCGAGCTGAAGGCCGACGTGCGCATGCTGGGCCACCGGACCGATGTGGCCGATCTGCTGGCCGCGGCCGACGTGTTCTGCCTGACCAGCCTGTGGGAGGGGCCGTCTCTGGTGATCATGGAGGCGTTGCGTGCGGGGCTGCCGGTGGTGTCGACCCGGGTCGGTGGGATTCCCGACCTGTACTCGGACACCGTGCTGCTCGTCCCACCCGGTGATCCCACCGCTTTTGCCCGCGAGGTCGGCCGTGTGCTGGACGATCCAGAACTTGCGGCGGACCTGCGTGCGCGTTCCGTCGAGGCGGCGGCATCGCTTCCCACGGAGGAGGACGCGGTCGAGGCAGCCTTGACCACCTACAAGACTGTCGAACGAAAGTGAAGGGGTTGTTTCCACCGGGAGCAAGGAGCACCACTGCGCACACGACTTCCCCAAAGCAGATTTTGATGGCATGCTTGAGCTCGGCTCCCGGACGTGCCGCACACGGTTCGGTGTGTTCGGGGTCCGCGTTTGCCACGCGAGGGGAGTATCCCTGACGCGACGGTGCCGTCATCACGGAGCACAAGGACGTGTTCCCGGTTCCGTCGGTCCGCACCCGTTCGGGTGTGGGCGGGAGAGACCTCCGGTTGTTCCACGTGCGTGCACGTAGTTCGCGCGCACCGGCCGGAGGAGAAAAGTAGTGAACGTTCCCCTGTGGGTGTGGAGCCTGACCATCGCGGCCATGGTCGTGGTCCTGGTCCTCGATCTGCTCATCGTCGACCGTCCTTGGAACAAGGACAAGGGTCCTCGAGATTTCGGGATCCGTCAGGCGACCTGGTGGGCGGTTTTCTACATCGCCATCGCCGTGCTGTTCGGTTTTGCGGTCATGTTCTTCGGTGGCACTCAGGCCGGGGTCGAGTACTTCGCCGGGTTCGTCACCGAAAAAAGCCTGAGCATCGACAATCTCTTTGTCTTCTATCTGCTGATCAGCGCTTTTGCGGTACCCAAGAAGTACCAACACGAGGTCTTGCTCGCCGGTGTCGTGATCGCGATCGTGATGCGCGGGGTCTTCATCGTCCTGGGCGCCCAGGTCATCAACGCCTGGAGCGAGGTCTTCTACCTCTTCGGTGCCTTCCTCGTCTACACGGCCTACAAGATCGTCCGTGACCACGTGAAGGGTGATGAGCAGGAACAGGACTTCACCCAGACCCCTGTGGTACGCCTGGCCAGACGTTTTTGGCCGGTGACCGACGACTACCACGGCGCCAGGTTGACCGTGCGGTTGTCCGGCCGTCGGCACATCACCCCGATGCTGTTGGTCATCCTGGCGATCGGGGTGATCGATCTGGTCTTTGCGGTGGACTCCATCCCGGCGATCTTCGGTCTGACCCAGGACGTCTACATCGTCTTCACCGCCAACGCCTTTGCGCTGATGGGGCTGCGGCAGCTGTACTTCCTGCTGGCCGGCCTGATGGATCGACTGGCCTACATCAGTTGGGGCCTGTCCGCCATCATGTTGTTCATCGGAATCAAGATGATCCTGCACGCGCTGCACGAGAACGGTGTACCCGTGTTCGAGATCGGTATCGGGGCCTCGTTGAGCGTGATCATCGGTGTCATGGCGGTGACCGTGGTGGGCAGCCTGCTCAAGACACGTATGGACGGGCGTCGGGCCGAGGCGCGGCAGAAGGGTTCTGTGGGTCACCACCCCTGAGGCCGGGCGTACGAGCACCGATGGGGTTCGGTCTTGTCTCCCGAACGGCTGATGTCGAACAGATGTTCGCCTATAGTGGTGACGTTCCATACGCCGAGGCGACGGGGCGCCATCACTTTTCTGCGTGGGAAGAAACCATCCCTGGCGGTCGTTAGTCTTGGAGGTCGCGCCCTGTGCGCCCAAGCCGTAAGGATGTCTCACTCGATGGTCGAACAACTGGTGGTCCGAGGGGCCCGGGAACACAATCTCAAGGACGTCTCGCTGGATCTGCCGCGCAACTCCATGATCGTGTTCACCGGTCTGTCCGGTTCGGGGAAGTCCTCCCTGGCCTTCGACACGATCTTCGCCGAGGGGCAGCGTCGCTACGTGGAGTCCCTGTCCGCCTATGCCCGCCAGTTCCTGGGGCAGATGGACAAACCCGACGTCGACTTCATCGAAGGCCTTTCTCCCGCGGTCTCCATCGACCAGAAGTCCACCAGCCGTAACCCGCGTTCCACCGTCGGCACCATCACCGAGGTGTACGACTACCTGCGGCTGTTGTGGGCCCGGATCGGTGTTCCACACTGTCCCGAGTGCGGGCGCGAGATCGCCCGGCAGAGCCCGCAGCAGATCGTGGACCGGGTCCTGGAAATGACCGAGGGAACCCGCTTCCAGGTGCTGGCACCGGTCGTGCGCGGGCGCAAGGGCGAGTACGTCGAACTGTTCAAGGACCTGCAGTCCAAGGGCTTCACCCGGGCCGTGGTCGACGGGTCGGTGGTGCGCCTGGACGAGGCCCCCGAACTGGGCCGCTACGACAAGCACGACATCTCCGTGGTCGTGGATCGGCTCACCGTCAAACCCGCCTCGCGTGGACGTTTGAACGACTCGATCGAGACCGCCCTGAAACTCGCGTCCGGGACCATCGTGTTGGACTTCGTGGACCTGGACGCCGACGATCCCGAGCGGGAGAAGGTCTTCTCCGAGCACCTGTACTGCCCTTACGACGACCTGTCCTTCGAGCAGCTCGAGCCGCGTTCGTTCTCCTTCAACGCGCCCTACGGCGCCTGCCCCGACTGTTCCGGGTTGGGCAGCCGAATGCAGGTCGACCCGGAACTGCTCGTTCCGGACCCGGAGAAGACCCTGGCCGAGGGGGCGATCGCCCCTTGGTCGAGTGGGCCCACCAGCGGCTATTGGGAGCGCATCCTGCAGGCGCTTGCCGAGGCGATCGGGTTCACCCTGGACACCCCCTGGGAGCGGTTGTCCCGCAAGGCCCGCAAGGCCCTGTTGGAGGGGCACCCCACCCAGGTGCACGTCAGTTACCGCAACCGGTACGGGCGCCGTCGCTCCTACTACACCGAATACGAGGGTGTCATTCCGTGGGTGCGGCGCCGTCATGCCGAGGTCGAGAGCGATCACACACGGGAGCGGCTCGAGGGGTACATGCGCAGCGTGCCCTGCCCCAGTTGTGCGGGGACCCGCCTCAAACCGGTCGTGCTCGCGGTCACCGTCGGTGGCAAGTCCATCGCCGAGGTCGCGAGCATGTCCTTGGCCGAGAGCGCCAAGTTCCTCCACGAGCTGGAGCTGTCGGAACGTGACGTGGTCATCGCCTCCCAGGTGTTGAAGGAGATCAACGCCCGGCTCGGTTTCTTGCTCGACGTCGGGCTCGACTACCTGGACCTGGCCCGGGCGGCGGGGACCCTTTCGGGCGGAGAGGCCCAGCGCATCCGGTTGGCCACCCAGATCGGTTCCGGTCTGGTCGGTGTGCTCTACGTCCTGGACGAGCCCTCCATCGGTTTGCACCAGCGGGACAACGCCCGTCTGTTGGACACACTCCAGCAGTTGCGTGACATCGGCAACACGCTCATCGTGGTCGAGCACGACGAGGACACCATCCGTTCGGCCGACTGGGTCGTCGACATCGGTCCCGGTGCGGGTGAGCACGGTGGTGATGTCGTGATGTCGGGTCCTGTCGACAAGCTGTTGTCCTCGCCCGACTCGCTGACCGGCGACTACTTGACCGGGCGCCGCGCCATCGAATTGCCCTCCGCTCGTCGCCCCTTGAGCAAGGGGCACGAGCTCGTGGTCAAGGGTGCTCGGGAGAACAACCTGGCAGGGATCGACGTCGCTTTCCCGTTGGGTGTGTTCACCGTGGTGACCGGGGTGTCCGGCTCAGGAAAGTCCACCCTGGTCAACGAGGTCCTGTACAAGGCGCTGGCCAAGGAACTCAACGGGGCCCGCGACGTGCCGGGGCGTCACCTGAGAGTCAACGGCACGGGCAAGATCGACAAGATCGTGCACGTCGACCAGAGTCCGATCGGGCGTACTCCGCGTTCCAACCCGGCGACCTACTCCGGGGTCTTCGACCACGTTCGTAAACTCTTCGCCCAGACCACCGACGCCAAGACTCGCGGCTATCAGCCGGGACGCTTTTCGTTCAATGTCAAGGGTGGGCGCTGTGAGTCCTGCTCCGGGGACGGCACGCTCAAGATCGAGATGCAGTTCCTGCCCGATGTGTACGTGCCCTGCGAAGTGTGCCACGGGGCCCGGTACAACCGGGAGACCTTGCAGGTCAAGTACAAGGGCAAGAACATTTCCGAGGTCCTCGACATGCCCATCTCCGAGGCCCTGGAGTTCTTCGAACCGGTCAACGTGATCCGTCGTCATCTGCAGACGTTGGACGACGTCGGCCTGGGCTATGTGCGTCTGGGGCAGCCGGCCACCACCCTGTCCGGGGGTGAGGCCCAGCGGGTCAAACTGGCCGCGGAGCTGCAGCGCCGTTCGACCGGACGTACCGTGTACGTGCTCGACGAGCCGACCACCGGTCTGCACTTCGAGGACATCCGTAAGCTGCTGGGGGTGCTCGAACGCCTCACCGACAGTGGCAACACGGTCATCGTCATCGAACACAATCTCGACGTGATCAAGACCGCGGACCATGTCATCGACATGGGCCCTGAAGGGGGCTCCGGGGGTGGCCGGATCGTCGCGCAGGGGACCCCGGAGGAAGTTGCTGCGGTCGCCGAGTCCTACACCGGTCGGTTCCTGGCCAAGGTGCTGTGAACCGGTGGATCCCCGGTGAGGGAGACGGCTCTTCGAAGACGTGGCTGCCCGGAACCTGTGCCCGGATCACCGGGTTTCCGTACGGCAAGATCACCGGGACGACCTGCTCCGGGGTCGAGCGCCGAACTGTTGTTCGGGGTGCAGCACAGAGCGCTCCATGAGTCTACTACCGTGTGTAGTGCGTGTTCGAAGTGCAGGTGAGGAGCGTTCGGTCGTGGCCGAAAAGAAAACATGTGGGTGTGGGATGAGTCGGCGAAGGCTGTTCGGGACGGCCGGCGCGGCCGCGACGGTGACGGCCGCGAGCGCTTGCCAGACCGAGGCGCCCGCACCTCAGGAGGTTCGGCGCGGCCATGTGGTCGGGCAGACCACGGACGTCCCTGACGGTGGCGGTGCGGTCTTCAGCCACAGCAAGCTCGTGGTCACACAGCCGGAGGAAGGCGAGTACAAGGCCTTCAGTGCCCAGTGCACGCACGGTGGATGCACGGTGCAAGAGGTCGAGGACGAGGTCATCCGCTGCCTGTGTCACGGCAGTGAGTTCGATTACGTCACCGGTGAGCCCTTGGTCGGCCCGGCGCAGGAGCCCCTGGACCCGTTCACGGTCACCATCGACGGCACCGACATCATCCTGGACTGAGCAAACCGAGCAAGGGGCCACCGGTCTGAGAACCGGTGGCCCCTTGTCGGTCGAGGGGAGAGCTCAGACTTCTTCGGGGTTTCCAGAACGGGCGGAGCCGTTGATGTCGTGGGTGGTGCCGGACGTGGTGGCCCGACGGAACGCCGAACCCGGGAACTCGGCCGCATAGCTGCTCTCGTCGGGGGGACCACCGATGAATTCGGTGCGCTTGCGGGGCAGGGACTGCGGGTAGTGGGTGGCCAGCCATGTGACGAGGTGTTCACGGATCTGGCAGGCGATGAACCACTGAGCGTCGGTGTTGGCCGCGGTGGCGACAATGCGTACCAGGACCTCGCCGCTCTCGCTGATGTCGATGACCTGGCAGGACCAGCTGCGCCCGTCCCAGTGCTTGCTCGAGGTGATCAGTTTGCCTGCCTCTTCGCGCAGCTCGGGGACCGGTACCTCCCAGTCCAGGGGGAGCTGCACCTTGGCGGTGATGTTGGCTCCCTGCTTGGTCCAGTTCTCGAAACTGGTCGTGGTGAAGTTGGCGACCGGGACCACGAGGTGGCGTTCGTCCCAGATCTTGATGGTGACGTTGACCAGGCTGAGTTCTTCGACCCGGCCCCACTCACCCTCCACGACGACGACGTCGCCGATGCGCAGGGCGTCACTGAAGGCCAGTTGGAGTCCGGCGAACAGATTACCCAGGGTGGATTGGGCAGCCACACCGGCGACGATGCCGATGACACCGGCAGAGGCCAAAAGACCTGCTCCGAGAGCTTCGACCTCGGGGAAGGTGAACAAGATCGCGGCGGTGGCCAGAACGACGATGATCGATGTGATGACCCTGCGCAGCAGACGCACCTGGGTCTTCAGACGTCGTGCCTTGCGGTCGGCATCGCTGCTGTTGAGATCCAGACGAGCCAGGATCGCGTCCGTGGCGGCGTAGGCCATGGTGATGCCGAACGCGGTCAGTGACGCGATCATCAGGATGGTCATCACGTGGTCGATGGTCTGGTAGGTCGACCACTTGACCTCCTGGTCCTGCGGTAGGCCCAGATTGGCGCCGACCACGGCTGCTGCGATGTAGGCGGTGACCCTGGTGCGGACGACGATGAAGTCGGCCAGTTTCCACACCTTGGCGAGCTTGTTCTTGAGCGCCCAGCGTGCGGCCGTCACCAGCAGCACCGAGATCGCGACGGCCAAGCCGATCGCGCTCCATTGGTAGACGTCCACGACGAATGGCCCCCTTGTCGTTGGTGTCGTTCGGTGACTACCCGACCAACTTAGAGCATACGGATATTCAATCGTGACGTTTGTCAGGGTAAAGCCGGACGGAAGAGGTGTGACACAGATCCCCGGAACGAGGGAATCGGGACCCAGAGTGTGTGCAGCGGGCCCGGGTGTGATGAGTGGCCGGTCGCCTTCTGTCTTCGGCACACCCCAGAATGGGGGTATGGCTGCAATTCCTCACCTGCGACCCGCACCCGGGTCCATCCCGACCGATCCGGGCGTCTACCGCTTCAAGGACGGGGTGGGAAAGGTCATCTATGTGGGCAAGGCCAAGAACCTCAGGTCCCGCCTGTCGTCCTACTTCCGGGATTTCGCCGGGCTGCATCCGCGTACACAGCAGATGGTCTCCACCGCTGCCGATGTGGACTGGACCGTGGTGGGCAACGAGGTCGAGGCACTGCAGCTGGAGTACTCCTGGATCAAGCAGTACGACCCGCGGTTCAACGTCAAGTACCGCGACGACAAAAGCTATCCCTACCTCGCCATCACCCTCAACGAGGAGTTTCCACGTGTGCAGGTCATGCGTGGCGCCAAACGCAAGGGGGTGCGCTACTTCGGTCCCTATTCCCATGCCTGGGCCATTCGGGAGACCGTCGATCTGCTCCTTCGGGTGTTTCCGGTACGCACCTGCTCGGCCGGGGTCTTTCGAAGTGCGCGCAACAGTGGCCGTCCTTGCCTGCTCGGCTACATCGACAAGTGCGTGGCACCGTGTGTGGGCAGGGCGAGCCCGGAAGAGCATCGGAGTTTGGTGGAGGACTTCTGTTCCTTCCTGGCCGGTGACACAGGTCGGTTCATCCGCGAACTGGAACGCGGCATGGCCGAGGCCGCCCAGGAGATGGAGTACGAGCGTGCGGCACGTTTGCGTGACGACATCGCCGCGCTGCGTGCTGCTCTGGAGAAACAGGCCGTTGTTCTGCCCGACTCCACCGACTGTGACGTCATCGCCATGGAGGAGGGCCAACTCGAGGCGGCGGTGCAGATCTTTCACGTACGCGGGGGCCGAATCCGTGGTCAACGCGGCTACGTCGTCGACAAGATCACCGATGTGGGAGCCGGCGAACTCATGGAAACCTTCCTGGGACAGCTGTACGGGGCACTCGACGGCACCGAGGCCGACGAGAGCGGAGGGGCCGTGCCCCGCGAGGTGCTGGTCTCCCACGAACCCACCGACATCGATGCGGTCACCGCCTGGCTCTCCGCGCGCCGAGGTGCCGGGGTGGACCTGCGTGTGCCGCAAAGAGGTGACAAGAAGTCCCTCATGGAGACCGTGCAGAAGAACGCCCGGGAGGCGATGACCAGGCACAGGAGCCACCGGGCCAGTGATCTGAGTACACGCAGCCGTGCTCTCAACGAGATCCAGGAGGCTCTGGACCTGGCAGAGGCACCCTTGCGCATCGAGTGCTACGACATCTCCAACCTCCAGGGCGAGTACGCTGTGGCCTCCATGGTTGTGTTCGAGGACGGCTTGGCCCGCAAATCCGAGTACCGGCGTTTTTCCGTGCGCGGCAGCGGCGCGAGCGGTACCGAACAGAACGACGTCGCGGCCATGTACGAGGTGATCGGCCGCAGGTTCCGTCGCTATCTGGAGGAGAGTTCCCGCAGTGGCGAGGTCGCCCGTATGGGCGAGACGGGGGAACACGGGAACACGGACGAGACCGAGGTGAAACCCGGAAAATTCGCCTATCCACCCAATTTGGTGGTCGTGGACGGAGGCCTCCCACAGGCCCGGGCCGCGCGGCGCGCACTCGACGAACTCGGTATCGACGACGTCGCTGTGTGCGGGTTGGCCAAGCGCCTGGAGGAGGTGTGGTTGCCCGAGGACGAGGACCCGGTGATCCTGCCACGTACGGGGGAGGGGCTCTACCTGCTTCAGCGAGTACGTGACGAGGCGCACCGCTCCGCCATCAATTACCACCGCCAAAAAAGGGCCAAGGCTCTCACCGGGAGCAGCCTGGACGAACTACCCGGGCTCGGGCCTGCCCGCAGAGCAGCACTGATCAAGGAGTTCGGTTCGGTGAAACGACTGTCCTCGGCAACGGTCGAGGAGATCGCTGCGGTACCCGGTATCGGGCCGAAGTTGGCCGAGGCGGTGCACGCGCACCTGACCGGTGACCGCTCGGACGGTCGGGGGGAGACGGCGGCACAGCACAGTACTGACGGGGGAGGAAACAGATGACGGTCGAACTGGGTGGGGAGCTGCCTCCCGAGGTGGTCGTCGTCACCGGTATGTCCGGTGCGGGGCGGAGCACGGCTGCTCGGGCGCTGGAGGACCTGGACTGGTTCGTGGTGGACAATCTGCCTCCGGGACTGCTACCCACGATGATCGAGTTGGCCGGCCGCACCCACGGCGCCGTGCCGCGTGTGGCGGTGGTGGTGGACGTACGCTCCCTGGCCTTCACCGAGGATCTGCTGTCCACCGTGGAAGAGTTGCGCAAGCGCGACATCACCGCGCGAGTGCTCTTCCTGGAGGCGAGCGACGAGGCCCTGGTGCGCCGGTTCGAGGGGGTGCGCAGACCACACCCGCTGCAGGGTGACGGACGCGTCACCGACGGGATCGCCCGCGAAAGAGAGACCCTGCTCGCGATCAGGGGCGAGGCCGACCTGGTCATCGACACCTCCCAGTTGAACGTGCACCAGCTCAAGGCCCGAGTCATCGGTTTCTTCGGGGAGAGCGACGAGGCGCGCCCCCGGGCCAACGTGGTCTCCTTCGGTTTCAAGCACGGTCTTCCGGTGGATGCCGATCTGGTGGTGGACTGCCGTTTCCTGCCCAACCCCCACTGGATCCCCGAACTCAGACCGATGAACGGCCGAGACGCTCCGGTCCGTGAGTACGTGCTCTCGCAGGAGGGCGCACAGGCGATGCTGGAGGCCTACAACGAGGTGCTCAAGCTGACCCTTTCCGGTTATCAGCGGGAGAACAAGCACTACATGACGCTTGCGGTGGGCTGTACCGGCGGCAAGCACCGCAGTGTGGCCATGGCCGAGCAGTTCGCCGAGCGGCTTCGGGCCCAGGGGGTCGATGTGCACGTGGTACATCGGGATGTGGGGCGTGAATAACGCCCACCCCTTGGACCAGGGGGTGAACCAGATCGCCGACGAGTGCATCTCCCCCTATGTCGGACCCGGTCGTCGTACTACGGGACGAGGGGACTGTCCACAGGAATGTCGATGAGCACTGAACCTGACGGAGACGACGGTCAACGGCCGCCACGGGTGGTCGCTCTGGGCGGTGGGCATGGCTTGCATGCCTCCCTGTCCGCGCTGCGCAGAGTCACCACCGATGTCACAGCTGTTGTGACGGTCGCCGATGACGGGGGCTCCAGCGGCCGTCTTCGCGAGGAACTGGGTGTACTTCCCCCCGGTGATCTGCGTATGGCCCTGGCTGCTCTGTGCGGGGACGACGAGTGGGGCCACACCTGGAGCCAGGTACTGCAGCACCGGTTCCGCAGTGAGGGGGACCTGCACGGACACGCGGTCGGCAATCTGCTCATCGTGGCCCTGTGGGAGCTGTTGGGTGATTCGGTGGCGGGGCTGGACTGGGTCGGGCAGCTGCTCGGAGCGCACGGCAGGGTGCTGCCGATGTCGTCGGTGCCGCTGGAGATCGTGGCCGAGGTGGCCGGTGTCGACCCGACCTGCCCGGAGAGGCTGGTCACCGTTCGTGGCCAGGTGGCCTGTGCAGGCACCAGCGGCAGAGTGCGTTCGATCTCCCTGGTCCCACCGGAACCCCCGGCCAGCACCCAGGCGGTCAAGGCGGTGCGGGAGGCCGACTGGGTGGTCTTCGGCCCCGGCTCGTGGTTCACCAGCGTCCTGCCGCACTTGTTGGTTCCCGACCTGGCACACGCCCTGATCACCACACGGGCGCATCGTCTGGTGACGTTGAACCTGTCGCCCCAGCGGGGGGAGACCGACGGTTTTCGTCCGGAGACCTACTTGGAGGTCCTGCACGAGCACGCGCCCAAGCTGGGTGTGGATGTGGTGCTGGCCGACGAGGGCACGGTGGACGACCCCGCGGCCCTGATGGAGGCAACACGTGAACTCGGTGGGGTGCTGGAGGTGGACGACCTGAGCCGGCACGACGGGACCCCTCGCCACGACCCCGATCGGTTGGCGGCTGCCTTCGAAAGGATCGTGGGGGGTACGGACGGATGAACCGGGAAAGGTCGCCGGTATGACCGTCCATCCGATTGTTCTGAAACGGGTCCACGACGAGATACGCGAGGAAGGACGCTCCGAAGGAGAAATCTTCCTGGTGGACAGACTGTGGCCACGCGGTGTGCCGAAGACCTCGCTGGAAGGTGTCTCCTGGGTGAAGGAGGTCGCCCCCAGCAGTGAACTGCGTTCCTGGTTCGGTCACGACCCCGAACGTTTCGCCGAGTTCGCCGCCCGCTACCGGACCGAATTGGACGAACGATCCTCCGAAGAGCTCACATCGATTCTGTCCGCCGTCGAGCACGGTCCGGTCACTTTGCTGTACGCGGCAAAGGACACCGAGCACAACCACGCAGTGGTGTTGCGGGAATGGTTGCAAGACCATGCGGTGGCCACGGGCAATTGACCGCACACCGTCACGAAGGGCGACATGCCCTTGTCCGTCTGGCCGTGGAAGGCTCGGCAACACGCCGTACGGGGGTCGGTGTCGAGAGCCCCGTGGCGTAGTCTGCCTCGGAGAAGTCGTGCGCGGCGTGTCGCGGCGAGATGTCCCGGTGTTGGGGCCAAGACCCGGGGTGGGCGAGTTCAAGGGGAGGATCGCGTAGATGGCGATGACCGGCGTGGTGAAGGACGAGTTGAGCCGTCTGGTCATTCTCAAGCCATGCTGCCGCAAGGCGGAGGTGTCCACCATCCTGCGGTTCACCGGGGGTCTGCACCTGGTGGGCGGACGTATCGTGATCGAGGCCGAGCTCGACACGGGTGCGGCCGCACGTCGGTTGCGCAAGGACATCTCCGAGGTGTTCGGGCACGAGTCCGAGGTGGTCGTACTCTCCCCGAGCGGGTTGCGCAAGGGCAACCGGTACGTGGTGCGGGTCATCAAGGAAGGTGAGTCCTTGGCCCGGCAGACGGGGCTGGTGGACAACAACGGGCGTCCGGTGCGCGGATTGCCTCGTCACGTGGTGGCCGGCGCCGCCTGTGATTCCGAGTCGGCCTGGCGGGGTGCCTTCATCGCGCACGGCTCTTTGACCGAGCCGGGCCGGTCGATGTCTCTTGAGGTGACCTGTCCCGGACCGGAGGCGGCCTTGGCGTTGGTGGGTGCCGCGCGACGGTTGAAGGTGCACGCCAAGGCGCGCGAGGTGCGCGGTGTGGACCGTGTGGTGGTGCGTGACGGTGACTCCATCGGTGCCCTGCTCACCCTTCTTGGCGCGCACCAGAGCGTTTTGGCCTGGGAGGAACGCCGAATGCGTCGGGAGGTGCGCGCGACCGCGAACCGGTTGGCCAACTTCGACGACGCCAACCTGCGTCGCAGCGCGCGGGCGGCGGTGGCGGCCGGTGCGCGTGTGGAGCGGGCCCTGGAGATCTTGGGGGAGGAAGCCCCCGAGCATCTGGTGGCAGCGGGCAAGCTCCGTCTGGCCCACAAGCAGGCCTCGTTGGAGGAATTGGGGCAGTTGTCGGTGCCGCCGCTGACCAAGGACGCCATTGCAGGACGCATCCGCAGGCTGTTGGCGATGGCGGACAAGCGGGCCAGTGACCTGGGCATCGAGGGAACAGAGGCCAACCTCACTCCGGACATGCTCGTGCCCTGAAGGGGAGCTTCTGAGTGTACGACCGAAGGGGTACGGCTCGGGGTGAGAGCGATGTTCAGCTTTGTTAACTGCGAAAACACCACGATAACTTCGGAAAATGGTATAGACCTCTCCGGCTCGGGGTGCCAGTATGGGCGCGGATCCACAAAGACGGATCGGGTGTGTGGGCGCGTACCGGCCGTGGTTTTCCGCCGATGCTTCGTCGGACATGCCCTAGGCTCTTTGTGTAGACCCGATATGCGTTCATGCTGCTCAAAGTGGCGTTTGTCCCTTGCGGGCGACCCACTCACCAAGCGAGCGCGTGGGTCGACAGTGATGTGCGATATGTGAGGAGTTTGATTCCGTGACCATCCGTGTAGGCGTCAACGGCTTCGGTCGGATCGGCCGCAATTTCTGGCGCGCGGTCGCCGCTGGTGGCAGCGACATCGAAATCGTCGCGGTCAACGACCTCACCGACACCAAGACGCTCGCGCACCTGCTCAAGTACGACACCGTTCTCGGCACCCTCGAGGGAGACCTCGAGGTCGGCGAGGACTTCATCCGTGTGGGCGACAAGACCGTCAAGGTCCTGGCCCAGCGTGACCCGGCCCAGCTGCCCTGGTCCGACCTGAACGTGGACGTGGTCATCGAGTCCACCGGTCGTTTCACCAAGGCCGAGGACGCCAAGAAGCACATCGATGCCGGCGCCAAGAAGGTGGTCATCTCCGCCCCGGCCAAGGGCGAGGACATCACCCTGGTCATGGGCGTCAACGACGACAAGTACGACCCGGCCGAACACCACATCGTCTCCAACGCCTCGTGCACCACCAACTGTGTGGCGCCGATGGCCAAGGTCCTCCTGGACAGCTTCGGCATCCAGCAGGGCTTCATGACCACGGTGCACGCGTACACCAACGACCAGGTCATCCTGGACTTCCCGCACAAGGACCTGCGGCGTGCACGCGCGGCCGCGCAGAACATCATCCCGACCAGCACCGGTGCCGCCAAGGCCACCGCGTTGGCCCTTCCCGAGCTGGAGGGCAAGCTCGACGGCATGGCCATGCGGGTGCCCGTGCCGGACGGCTCCGCCACCGACCTGGTCGTCAACCTGGAGCGTGAAGTGACCAGGGACGAGGTCAACGCCGCGTTCAAGGCTGCGGCCGAAGGTCCGCTCAAGGACGTGCTGGTCTACACCGAGGACCCGATCGTCTCTTCCGACATCGTCGGCACCTCGCCCTCCTGCACCCTGGACGCGGGGATGACCATGGCCTTCGGCAACCAGGTCAAGATCCTCGGCTGGTACGACAACGAGTGGGGCTACTCCAGCCGTCTGGTCGATGTGGCCAAGCTCGTCGGCTCCGGCCGGTAGACAGCTCCTGCGCGACCACCGATTCGCGTGCGCCGTGCGGCACCCCTTCGCCCCACAGTGGGGCGAAGGGGTGCCGCCGTGGGCACAGCCGGGCAGGGGCGTGCAGGCACAGCTCGACAACGCCCCGGCCGCAGGGCCTGGGCCGAACAACAGACCACCGAGGAGACCAGCATGCGAACGATCGACGACCTCGACGTCTCCGGCACACGCGTGTTCGTCCGGGCCGACCTGAACGTGCCCCTCGACGGTGACCGCATCACCGACGACGGGCGTATCCGCGCGGCCCTGCCGACCATTCAGAAGCTTCGTGAGCGAGGGGCCCGCGTCATCGTCGCCGCCCATCTGGGTCGCCCCAAGGGAACCCCCGACCCCCGTTACTCCCTGCGTCCCGTCGCCGCCCGTCTGGGTGAGTTGCTGGGCACCGAGGTTGCTTTCGCCGGTGACACCGCAGGGGAATCCGCCCGCGCGACCGCTTCCGCCCTCACCGACGGACAGGTCGCCCTGCTGGAGAACGTACGTTTCGAACCGGGAGAGACCAGCAAGGACGATGCCGAACGCAGAGAGCTGGCCGGTCGTTTCGCCCAGCTGGCGGACCTGTACGTGGGTGATGCCTTCGGCGCCGTCCACCGCAAGCACGCAAGCGTCTACGACCTGCCCGGTGAACTCCCCCACGCCGTTGGCGGACTGGTGCTCACCGAGATCGAGGTTCTCGAGAAGTTGACCACCGACCCCCAACGCCCCTACGCCGTGGTGCTCGGTGGTTCCAAGGTCTCCGACAAGCTCGGTGTCATCGACAACCTCCTGGGTACCGCCGACCGCATCCTCATCGGTGGCGGTATGGTCTTCACCTTCCTCAAGGCCAAGGGGTACGAGACCGGTTCCAGCCTCTTGGAGAGCGACCAGCTCGACACCGTCAAGAGTTACCTGGAACGGGCCGAACGCGAAGGTGTGGAGATCGTCCTGCCGGTGGATGTCGTGGCGGCCGAGAAGTTTGCTGCCGATTCCCCACACGCGGCGGTCGACGTCGACGCGATCCCGAGTGACCGTATGGGGCTGGACATCGGACCCAAGAGTCGGGAACTCTTCGCCGAGAAGCTCGCCGACACGCGTACAGTCTTCTGGAACGGTCCCATGGGCGTGTTCGAGATGGAGCCCTACGCGGGTGGTACCCGGGCACTGGCCCAGTCCCTGATCGACTCCGACGCCTTCACAGTGGTCGGTGGCGGTGATTCCGCGGCGGCCGTGCGTGCGCTCGGCTTCGACGAGTCGGCCCTGGGACACATCTCCACCGGCGGCGGTGCCAGTCTGGAGTACCTGGAAGGCAAGAACCTGCCCGGTATCGACGCCCTGGCCTGAGATCCTGTGGTGTGTGGATCGCACATCCCCTCACCGACCATTTCTGTAAGAACGAGGAAGCCACCATGTCCAAGCGCCTGCCGCTCATCGCGGGCAACTGGAAGATGAACAACAACCACCTGGAGGGCATCGCTCTCGTCCAGAAGCTGGCCTTTGCCCTCAACGACAAGGATTACGACAACACCGAGATCGTGGTCCTGCCGCCTTTCACGGCCATCCGCAGTGTGCAGACACTCGTGGACGGCGACAAGCTGCGTATCGGCTTCGGTGCTCAGGACATCTCCGCACACGACAAGGGTGCCTATACCGGTGAGATCTCCGGGGCGATGCTTGCCAAGCTGGAGTGCTCCTACGTTCTGGTCGGTCATTCCGAACGCCGTGAACACCACGGCGAGGACGAGGCGCTGATCAACGCCAAGGTCAAAGCCGCGTTCGAGAACGACATCGTGCCGATCCTGTGCGTGGGAGAGGGCCTGGAGGTACGCAAGGCCGGTGGGCAGGTCGAGCACGTGCTCACCCAGCTCGACGGTGCTTTGAAGGAGCTTCCCGCCGAGCAGGTCGAAAAACTGGTGGTGGCCTACGAGCCGGTCTGGGCCATCGGTACCGGTGAGGTCGCCACCCCTGAGGACGCCCAGGAGGTGTGCTCGGCGATCCGCACCCGCCTGACCGAGCTGTACTCACCGGAGGTGGCCGGTGCGGTGCGTCTGTTGTACGGCGGTTCGGTCAAGGGTGACAACGCCCCCGGCATCATGGCCAAGGACGATGTCGACGGTGCTCTGGTCGGTGGTGCTTGCTTGAAGCCCGACGAATTCGTCAAGATCATCCGTTTTGGTGAAAATCAGTAGACGGAGTTCGTCCCTTGCCCGACGGCTCTGTGTGCCTGCGCCGTCGGGCGGGGGGTTCGACGGGTCTCTCGATCGGGATACAATTCACTGTGGGCTTTCGTTTTCTCGCGAGGACCCTTCCGTGTCACCATGGGCACGGTAAAAACCGCAAATGTCCCCGGCCTCCTCCGTTCCCGCGTTCCGGGCCGGTCCGCCCGGTGTTTTCACGCCGCCGCCGGCAGGGGCGGGAAGCAAGGGGCAGGGTGTCCATATTCCCCCGCTGCGGGGTCGAGCTACGGGTGAGCGTGTGATCCTCGGTCTGTCCATCTTCGTGATGCTTCTCAGTGTCCTGCTGGTCCTTCTGGTGCTGATGCACAAGGGGAAGGGCGGCGGCCTCTCCGACATGTTCGGTGGTGGCGTCACCTCCTCGCTCGGTGGGTCGTCCGTGGTCGAGCGCAACCTCGACCGGATGACCGTCGGGCTCGGAATCACCTGGATCCTCGCTGTCATCGTCCTCGGTCTGTTGATCAACCGGGGAATGGGGCTGTAGCGCCGTTGTAGGTGCTCGGCACCCGTCGTAGGTGCCCCGTCCGCAGTCGAGCTTGCCCGGGACCTTCCGGTGAGCGATTCCTCCGAAGGAGTTTTTCGTGGGTAGTGGCAGTGCCATCCGTGGCAGCCGGGTCGGAGCCGGCCCCATGGGCGAGGCGGAGCGGGGCGAGGCCGCCCCTCGCATCCGCGTTCCGTTCTACTGTGCGAACCTGCACCAGGTCGTGCCCAGCTTCGCGAGCGAGGCCGCCGTTCCCGACGAGTGGGATTGCCCGCGCTGTGGCTTTCCCGCCGGCAAGGACAAGGCCAATCCCCCCTCGCCGCCACGCACCGAGCCGTACAAGACCCACCTGGCGTACGTGAAGGAGCGCCGTAGCGAGGAGGAGGGCAAGGTCATCCTCGACGAGGCCCTCGCCAAATTGCGTGCCGATCGTGCGGCCGTCGAGGCCCACATGGAGGCCTCTCGGAACTAGAGGCCGACACGGGGTCCGCGGTGCCTCGTGCGCTCGGCCCGAACAACAGATCTTCTCGGACGATGATGTTGGGTCCGCCCTGTCCTGCCTCGACGGGGTGGACCCAGCGCGTGTGTCGCCCCCACCTCCTGACCTGAAAAACAGGGAAAAATCCTCATTCTTGAGACTGAAGTGTCTGGTGAGAAATACAGTGAGCGGGCATACCCCGGCTATCCCACCTGAGGAGATGGTGACGATGTCAGCGTGCCCGACCGGCGGCGACCACGACTGGATTCTCGGCGACGACCGCAAGTTTCAGTGCGCCAAGTGCGGTGCTCAGAGCGCCCGTCGGTTCTGAGTGACCTCGCCCGGCCGTACGGTGCCTCGTGCGGCGACATCCCCCCGCTCCAAGGCTCGCCAGGTCACCGGTTCCCCCAACATCTCGGCCACCCCCTTGGCCCACCGCTCCAAGGGGGCGAACTGGTCCGGCCCGTCCCGAAGGACCGTTCGTCCCTGATAGGGAACTCCCTCCAGAACGATGAGCCGCCCGCCGACGCGGAGTTCGGTTTCGTACTCGTGCGTGTTCGGTCTCATGGACCGGACTCTAGCGGTGCGAACTCCTCACCGCACGGGCCTTGGCAGTCAACGTCCGTCCCGAGGCACAAAACCTCCCGCGTGAGGAGATCTCGGGCACAGAGCACCTGAAAGAATTGGAAGAATGGGGGCATGGCTTCCTCCGAACCCTCGGACGCGTCCCCTGCCCCCAGGGGGGTTCCCTCGGACCTGACACAGTCGTCCAACAGCGTTTCCCACTTGCGTCGGTACGTCAGTCTGCGAGGCCCGAATGCACGCATGTGGATGACCGCGGCCTACTTCTCGGCGGTGCTGACCCTGGGTTTCTTCGCCGTGGTCGGCTCCTTGCTGTGGGAGGTCTTTGTCAGTGATCACACGGTCGGTGCTCTTTCCCTGTGGAGCTCGGCGGCACTGGTCATGGCTTTCATCGGCCCCGGAAGCAACATCTTCCTGGTGCGTGGGCTTCCGCAGCGCATCACCCGCCAAGGTGTCAGTGCCGACAGTGACGGCATCATCGTGCTCCAGGAACGCAAATGGTGGTTCCCCGGGGAGGGGACGTTCATCGCCTGGCCGGAGATCCGACGTGTACGCGAGGTCCACGTCGGTGGCCGCAGGCTCACCTACTTCCTCGAGTTCGCACTGGACACCCACCGTACCGACGCGGAACTGCCCAGCTGGGCGGAGAACGCACAGGCCTTGGGCCTGGAGAGTGACCCCGAGGCGGTCACCCAGTTTTATGTGCAGGTGCCACAGGAGCGTAAGGAACACATCCTCAGGATGGTGGAACGGACCGCTCCCTTGCCGGACATCGTCGAACGGATGCCGCCACTACGTTGACCTTCCGTGCAGTCGGCGGGTCAGTTCGGCCACGGCGTCCCGAGCTCGGCCCGACAGTGCCTGGGGTGTCACCGGTCGGGCGCTGGGCACGGTCAGGCTGATCGCTGCCACCGGATGTCCGTTGTGGTCGCACGAGGAGGCCGCCACCGAGACGAACCCTTCGGTGACCTGGCCGTCCTCCATCGACCACCCCCGGCGGTACTCCTCGGCCAGTACCCGACGCAGCTCACCGGGACTGTCGGGACCTCGACCGGTGCGTGTGGTGAAGGAAGCCACGTCCGGGTAGAGGGCTCGTACCTGTGCACGGGGGAGGCGGGCCAGCAACGACCGCCCCGAGGCCGTCAGGTGGGCGGGCAACCGTACCCCCACCCCGGTGATGAGTGCGGGGGTGTGTGGAGGCTGTTCCTTGAGCAGATACAGGGTGTCGGAGCCGTGCAGGATGCCAAGGTGCGCGGTGGCACCGGTGGTCTCGCTGAGTTGGTGCAGCAGTGGTCGCGCAAGGCGTTCGACCCCGTCATGACGCAGGTAGGCAGAGCCGATCTCGAAGGCCGCGATCCCCAGGCCCCACCGCCGTTCCTCGGGCAGGTGGGTGACGAACCCTTCCGCGGTCATGGCTTCCAGGAGTTGGTAGACGCTGGAACGGGGGAGCCCCAGTTCACCGGCGATCACCGCTGCCGACACCGGTCCGGGACGGGCCGCCAGGAAACGCAACAGGCGCAACGCACGGGTGGCCGCCGGAACATGACTCATGCTCTCGATCGTCGCACACCAGGCATGTCTGCTCGGGTTTTGGCGAAGGAAGCTCGTTGTGCTCCTGATCGCACGATCGTTGCACAGCCCCCCTGGCCCGGAGCCGAACCGGTGGTGGAAGAGATGGTCGCTGCGGTACAGCAAGGCTCGGGGG
>DXDP01000112.1 GCA_019115445.1 Candidatus Nocardiopsis merdipullorum | reverse complement strand
CCTGGTCAAGCAGGGGTGGACCATCACCGCCGAGGAGATCGCCGCCCTGTCCCCCTACATCCGCGCCCACATCACCCGGTTCGGCGCCTACGCCACCGACGTGCTGGGGATCGAACCGGAGGCGTTCGACCCCGCCCTGGCCGAGATCGACTTCACCGTCCTGAACCTGGCCGCCTGAAGGGTCTCCCGGCGTCGCGCCCGGTGCTCATCCACAGCAGGTCGTACCGACCGCCGCGCTACGTCACTCTCCGTAATATGCTCCGCCATGCGGTGATCGGCCCACGCCCCGGGAGCACCGCGGACGGGCCCGGCCGCCGCCCGCCGACCGGGAGCGCCATCGCCGAGCTTTCACACCCCCTGGGAAAACGGCTCGACCGCCCCCGGCGCATACGGCACGGTGGGCCGCATGAACACACCCGCGTTCCTCCCCGGCCTGGAACTGGCCCGCCGCTTCTACCGCGAGGCGGTCCGCCCCCTACTGGAGGAGGCGGTACCCGAAACACCCCACTCCGCGGCCCTCCTGGGCCCCGGCTCCGAAGTGCTTGGGTTCGACACCCCCCGCTCCCGCGACCACGACTGGGGACCGCGCCTCCAGCTCTTCCTGACTCACCGCGATGCCCGCCGCCACGGGCCGCGGCTCCACCGCCACCTCGCCGAGCACCTGCCCGCGGACTTCCTCGGCCACCCCACCCGCTTCGCCCTCACCGGAGAGGATACGGCGACCGACGCCCGCCACCACGTCGAGGTCACCGACCCCGCCGCCTGGTTCACCGCGCACCTGGGCTTCGACCCCACGGCCGACGTCACCCCCGCGGACTGGCTGGCCACCCCCACCCAGCTCCTCGCCCAGGCCACCGCGGGCGCCGTCTTTCATGACGGCCTGCACCGCCTCGCCCCCGCACGGTATCGGCTCCGCTGGTACCCCCGCGACCTGTGGCTGCACGTCCTCGCCTGCCAGTGGCGGCGCCTGGCCCAGGAGGAGGCCTTCGTCGGCCGCTGCGGCGAGGTCGGCGACGACCTCGGCTCCGCCGTGGTCACCGCACGCCTGGTCCGCGACCTCATGCGCCTGCACCTGCTCATGAACCGCCGCTACCCGCCCTACTCCAAATGGCTCGGCAGCGCCTTCGCCCGTACCCCCGGGGCGGCGGAGCTCACCCCGCACCTGATCGCCGCCCTCACCGCCGCCGACTGGCGCACCCGCGAACATCACCTCTGTCGCGCCTACGAGCACGCGGCGCGGGCGCACAACCGGCTCGGTCTCACCGACCCCGTCGACCCCACCACACGCCCCTTCCACGACCGCCCGTTCCGCGTCCTGGGCGCCGACCGCCTCGCCACGGCGCTGAGGTCCCGGATCGCCGACCCCGCCCTGCGGGCGCTCCCCGCGTCCGGCGCCGTCGACCAGTACGTTGACAACACCGACGTCCTCACCCGGCCGCCCCTGGCCCGGGCGACCGCACTCACACCCCCGCCCCACCCCTGAACCCAGGTGTCGTCGTCGGTGGCGCGCGCGATTCCTCCACCGCCGCGGCCCGGGAAGTGCAGGAACACTCCCGTTCGGAAAACGGTCGATAGACGAACACCACTGGCCACCCCGGCCCGGTGCGGCTCTTCCAGTACAAGGTGTTCATCAACCCGTTCGTTTACCTATGGGCTCTACATTTGTTTCTGAACACGTTTTCCGAACACTGGGAGGTGGGGATGGCGCTGGTCGGACTCGTGCGGGTGAGCACGAGCAAGCAGGAGACCCGACGCCAGCACGAGGACCTCAATCCGATCTGCGTCAAGGTGTTCGAGGAGAAGGTCAGCGGCAAGCTCAAGGTCAGCGACCGGCCCGCCCTGAAGGCCGCCCTGGACTACATGCGCCCCGGCGATATGCTCACCGTCCAGGAGGCCGACCGGCTGGGCCGCAACCTCCTTGAAGGGCTGATCGTGCTCAACGACCTGTTCGAGCAAGGGGTAGCGGTCAAAATCCTGGACGGCATCGCCGCCGGAGAGCACACCGAGCGCAGCCTGATCTTGGACCTGGCGCTCGCCCTGGCCGAGGACCGCCGCCGCGACATCGTCCGCAAGACCCGCAACGGCCTGGAATCGGCCGCCCGGGCCGGACGCAAGGGCGGGCGCCCCCGCGTGGTCGACGCCGACAAACGCCGCGCGATCCTGGCCCGCCGCGCCGAGGGTCAGTCCCTGCGCGAGATCGCCCGCGGGGTCGGGGTGAGCCTGGCCGTCGTGCACGGTGAGGTCAAAGCAGCGGAGAACGGCCCCGAGCCGCAGTAGCTCTCAGCTACCTGACGACCTGGCCATTGCCCCTTTCGGGCTTACTTGGTTCGCGCCCCAGGTACGCTCAAACGCTCGGCTCAGGTGTCTGCGGGCAAGCTCAAGGGCCTGCACCAGGACCGGCTCCAGCAAGCACGCGATCGTCAGCAGGAGGCGGCCGACGATGTACGCAAGGACGCCGAGGTCAGGGTGGAGCTACCGCATACCGCTGTGCCCAACGGGCGGGACGTGGCCCGGATCACCGGTTTGTGTCTTCGGCATGGTCGTTTGGTCAACGCCGATCTGCTGGTGAGCGGGCCCGAGCGGATCGCCCTGGTGGGCCGCAACGGTGCTGGTAAGACCTCGCTGTTACGCACTTTGGCCGGGCAACTGGCCCCGCTCGAGGGCGAGGTGAAGGTGATGGTGCCCTGGCGTTTCCTGCCCCAGCGCCTGGACCTGCTGGATGAAAAGCTCTCGGTGTTCGACAATGTCGCCGGTGCCGCCCCGGGTGTGTTTCCGCAGGACATTCGCGCCCAGTTGGCCAAGTTCTTGTTCCGGGGAGCTCGTGCTGCGCAGCAGGCCGGCACACTTTCGGGTGGGGAACGTTTCCGAGCGGCGCTGGCCATGACCATGTTGGCCGCCCCGGCCCCGCAGCTGTTGATGTTGGATGAGCCCACCAACAACCTGGACGGCTCCAGCGTCCGTCAGTTGACCGGTGCTCTGTCGGCCTACAAGGGTGCTTTGTTGGTGGCCTCGCACGATCTGCCGTTCCTGGACTCGGTCGGGATGGACCGATGGCTGTTTCTGGACGAAGGACTGAGGGAGACCACCGCTGAGCAGGTGCGGGATCTGTTGGAGGGCAGGCAGAGCGGGCAGGAGTGATCGGGCCGGTTTTTTTCGTGCCCGCGTGGCGAGATGAGGTTCGCCCTCCTTCAGGACTTCTACCTGCCGTGATACGCGTGCTACGGGTACGAGTTCTTGCACCCGACTCGGGGCCGCCAGGTCCATGCTGGGGAGCATGTGCGCCCGCCTCACCGAGGCCTGGGCCGACAACTCCCTACGCCCCCTGAAGCGGTGATCTGCTCCACCGTGTGTCCGGCTCACGTTCACAGGTCTTGCCGGAAGTTTTGGGACTCCGGTCCCACCAGATCGGTGATGAGAGCAGCCAGCGTCGCGGGGGCTTCCAACCAGGGGAAAGCAGTATGGGTGGACCCACGCATCACATGGGCTTTGGGGACGTTGCGTGACAACACCGTACGGATCGCAGTGCCCAGTCCAGGGTTTTTCCCGGAGTAGACGGTGAACCGCTCAGGGGAAGCGCTGAGGTGGGCGAACCAGTCTTCCTCGCGCTGAGGTGCAGCACCAAAGGCCGCTGATAGATCCCAGGGCATCGATTGGGTGAGTCGTGCGGTGGCGATGTCGCTGAGCAGGCTCCGATCCTGTTCGTCCAAGGCATCCAAACGCCCCAGGGAGTGGTTCACCATGGCCGAGATTCCCTCGGTGGGCAGGGTCCCGTGGGTGAGGAGTTGCTCCTGGTACGGGGCCATGGCTTGCAGTAGTTCCCTGGTTTCCGCACCAGGCTCAGGCACCTGGTAATCGGGGTGACCGATCAGCGCCCCAGGATCGGGGTTGATCAACAGGGCGTGTGCAGCGCTGTCACCGGCAACGAGTTCGGCTCCCGCAGTGGCCGCGACATCGGAAGCCACCACCAGGTCCACGCCTGGGTCGGGAAGCACAGCGCGCGCCGCGGTCATGATCTGCTCGGCCAGGGCAGCCGGGGTGAGCCGGCCAGTAGGCGTCTGTTCCACCACAAGGGTGCGGACCCCTGGCGGTAGCGCTTCCGTCAGCCTCCACCACACACGCTGGTCCCCGAGATCGTGAAGGAAGCAGACCACTGGGGTGCGGGTGTTGGACATGTTGACCCTTCTTGGGGGTGTGGGCACGTTGAGGCGTGCCCACACCGGTTCATTCCACACGTATGGCAACAGTCTTGCGAGCCGTTAGGCGCATTGCACAGCACATTCCATGCCCATGGAGCCTGAGCAGGCAACGCAGTTCAAGAAGCAGAGGGCGAAGCCGGATCGAGTAGTGGCTTGGGGAGAGCTCTTTGGAGCGTGTATCTGGGGATGCTCTTGGTCCAGAAAAGGACCGTGATGCCACGAAGGGTACTTACACCCAAGGTGATCAATGTGGACACTCCACTGCCTTCGTGCGAAGCACAACCGAGCAGCTGTCCTTTACGACCTCGAGTGGCGAAGAGGTTTTGGATGGGCGACATCTTTGCCCATGCTTGCAGATCGCCCGCCCGAGGCCGGCCCAGTTGCTGGGGATCAGAACCAAAGAGCAGGTCACTCGAACTCGGCCGCCTGTGGTCGGTCGCTCTGCCCGGGGCGCGCAGGGGCCACAACGCTTCTGTGACGGGGTTGATGTGGTCGAACCTCAACAGGGACAGAGGCTGTTCCACCCCTGCGGTCAGGGCAACAGGGCACGCAGTCTGGTCGCGTGGCCGTCGAGTTCGGTGCGTTCGGCTTCCTGCCGCAGAGCGTGCACCGAGAAAGAATCTCCCTCATAGCGTGGAAAGACGTGCAGGTGGGCGTGGAAGACCTCCTGACCGGCTGCTTCACCATCGGCCAGGAACAAGTTGATGCCCTCGCAACGCATCGGCCTGCTGGAACCTGCGTGCCTGTCCCCCGTGTTCAGGGCGTTGCGGCGTAGGGCTTCACCCACGCGGCGGGCCATGCTCCACAGCCGTCCGCCCAGCTCGTCACCGATCTCGCCCAAGCCCACCACATGCTCGCGCGGAACCACCAGCACGTGCCCTGGTGTGACCGGGGACAGATCCATGAACGCCAACACCAGGTCGTCGGAGTGGACCAGGCTGTGTGGGGCCTTGCCGTCGCGGATCAGACAGAACACGCACGCGTCCATGGGCGTCTCGTCTCCTTTTGCCGGGGAGGGCTCAGGGTGGCACCGTATGCAGCAAGTGTCATCCCAATTTCCCAGCTGTGGTCCGGACCGCGCCACCTCCAGCTGTCCTGTCTCACTCAAACCGTGACCAGGGCCTGTCCAACGGATCATGTGAACACTAGGCTCTGGCGATGGACCGAGTAACCGACATGCCCGATACTCCTGCCCGGCCCGCAGGTCCGGCCCAGGTGAACCACTACGACAGCTTCGCCGAGGCGTACGCAGCAGACAACGAGAACAACCTCCTGAACGCCTACTATGAGCGACCCGCGATGCTGGCCCTCGTCGCAGAAGTGACCGGGCGCCGGATCCTGGACGCCGGCTGCGGCTCGGGCCTCCTGTCCGCTGCACTACGCGACCGGGGTGCCGACGTCACCGGCATCGACGCCAGCACCGGGATGCTGGCGTTGGCCAGACGGCGGCTCGGCAACGACGCGGACCTGCGCGTGGTCGACTTGAGCGACCCCCTTCCGTTCGCCGACGATGCGTTCGACGACGTCGTGGCGTCGCTGGTGCTGCACTACCTGGAGGACTGGGGGCCGACGCTGGCCGAGATGCGGCGTGTGCTCAGGCCCGGCGGTCGATTGATCGCGTCGGTGCAGCACCCGTTCGTGGATTATGCGATCCAGGATCCTCGGCCCGATTATTTCGAGACCACCAGCTATTCCGGCGAGTTCACGTTCAGCGGGCAGTCCGTCCCGATGAGGTTCTGGCGTAGGCCTTTGCATGCGATGACCGATGCTTTCACCGCCGCCGGCTTTCGCCTTTCCGTCATCAGCGAGCCGCAGCCTGACCCGGCCGCCCGTGAGCTGTTCCCCGACGACTTCCATGCCCTTTCGACCCAGATCGCCTTCCTCTTCTTCGTCCTCGAGGCACCGCTGTCACCCACCGACTCAAACGATCAGCCGACGGCCACCGCCCGGTTTGGGTGAGATGCTGTCTGTCCTGTCTCACTCAAACCATCACGGGGAGCAGGTTCAACCAGGTCTGGCTTCGGATGGTCTATATATGCGGTTCACGCGAAAGTTCGAAGGCCAAGCGTCGTCTGGGCAGCGAGAATACGCTCGGTGGCTGGGTGCGCCCCGTACCGTTCACGCAACCGATCTTTGAGGTGCTCGTAGGTTCGATCCTTGCCGTGCAGTCGGTGGTCCGCTCCGAGTCGTCCACCGGTCTTGGCCGAGGCGGGAATCCGGGTCGAACGTCAGGTTCTCGGGAGCGGTGGTGATCGTGGTCCAGTACGGGAAGGTGAGGAGCCCTGTGCGGGCGACAACCCCAGGGGTAGTGCACCGACCAGAACGCTTGGTCTTCGAGGAAGATGGTCTCGAACTCTGCTGCCATTTTCCTTTGGCCGAACTTCCTGAGCAGTTTGTGGCTTGGATCGGTGTGGGCACAACTTCGGCCTTGCCGAGCTGATGAGCGACATCGGTACCCCTGGTGCAACGGTGCGCACCGACTCCGGCTACGTCAACTCGTTCTCCCTGTGCTTGCTCTGGTCATCGCCCGGGTCCTGAGATTCCATGACAGGACCACCATGCAGGTCCTCACCGAGGCCGGAGGAAGCTGGAACCACTACACCCCCCAGTGCCCCCGCGCAGTGACCGAAGAGGCAGAAGTCCCGAAGAGCGCAGATCACTCGATCAGCGACTCCTGCCGGCCTCGCTCTGGGAGGGGGTGGGGTGGTGTCTTGCAGGGCGCACCCAACCGTTGGTACAGCAGTGAGTGTATCCATCGTGTTTTCGGGCGTCCTGGGCGGCCGCGAATAACGTTGGCGACCCCGAGCAGCCCTTTTCTTGCCCCCGAGGAGTCCCCACAGTCCTGGCCCCCGATAAGGCCCACTTATCGGAGCCCAGGACCCCGAGTCCTTCCCGCGTGGTTACGTTTGCACTCAAGTGATTGCGTTATATAAAAACGTTAATGGCAAACGTTATTTGTGAGGGGCCGGGAAGAGTCGTTGACCAGGTGTTCTACGTGCCCACAGCATCTGCTGTGGGCCGCATCCGCCCCAGGAGCGCATCCTTTGCCTCTCCTGGGCCAGGAACGTTGCTTGCGTTACACGTACCCGTTGCCCCGAGGCCCTTCAGAAAGGCCCAACACCAAACGTTGGGGATTTCAAAGACCACCGCGAGCCCTTCACTGCCCGAGCCACTCATCACGGTGGTGGGCAAGGCCAAGCAGCAAACGTTCGTCCCCAGCGCGTGCGACCAGTTGCAGACCCACAGGTTCTCCTTTGTGGGTCAAGCCTGCAGGAAGGCTGATTGCTGGGTGGCCACTGAGGTTGAATGCCCAGGTCAAAGCGACACTGATCGTCTCACCGGGGCCGTTGTGGCCATGGGGAGGATTGGGGGTGGTCGGTGTGGCGATCACGTCGGTTCGAGTGAACAGGTCAGCCAGGTGGGCATCGTTGTAGGCACAAACCTCGGCCACCAAATCCTTGGTGTCGTTGCCTTGTGCAGAGCGAAGCGCCTTCCAGGCACCAGCAGGATCCCAAAGCTCCACCGTGCCAGTGACATGTTGGACCACCTTCTGGCCGATCAGTTCCCCCAACGCCCCAAAGGCGGTGGATGCCACACTGTCGTCGGTACGGGCAAAGCCCAGGTCGGCCGACCACAGCACACGCGGTGTTTTGATGGGCGGGCCCAGGTCGTCGGCAACATCGGTACCGGCAATGGCATCCAGGTAGTGGGCGGCATCAACTGCGCAGCGGGACAACGGCCCTGCAACATTGAGCCCGGCACGGTCGCGTGCCGGTACCCGACCGTTGGTGGGTTTGAGCCCGAGCACACCACACCATGCTGCGGGAAGGCGCACCGATCCGGCGCCATCACTTCCGGTGGCCAGGGGAACCATCCCCATGGCCACGGCGACCGCAGAACCGGCAGAAGAACCTCCCGGAGAACGGTCCAGAAAGTATGGGTTGCGTGTGGGGCCACGGTCTGTGTACCCCCAGGTGCGCCACTGCGTGCCCTTTGCAGGTACTGAGGTGGCACCAACGGGGACGCACCCTGCTTCGATCAGGCGTTGGGTCTGCCAGGAGTCGACCCCTTCGCTTGCCTTGACGGCGATGGGGACCCCAGCCAGCGGAAGGTGCACCCCTTCAGCAACACTTTGGTCCACACCCGCGGCACACCGTTGGGCCGTTTCAGGCCACAGTGCGACAAAGGCACAGACCTTCTGGTCCTTTTCAGCAATGACTTCCATGGTGGCCTCGGCAACCTCGGCGGCGGTCGTGGCACCGCTTCGTACCGCCTCGGCGACTTCTTGGGCCGAAGCTGAGGAAGGCTCACATCGATCCACAGTCATGGATAAGTAGTGCACCTTTTTCCTTGTGGGTGGTCCGGCAAGCCCCGGGCCCGCACGTACGCGGTGACGGTACGCCCGGCGATCGCGCCTGTGGCCGTGATCCTCGAAGTTCAGTCGTCGGCGGTGTCCAGGTGGAGTTGGACGGCGGGTGCGGTGCGCGCGACGAGTGTCTCGAAGTCGGACTCGGCCAGGTGTGGGATGTGAATGAGGTGGCGGGCGAAGGCCACGCCCAGGAGGTGGGAGATGGCCAGGGCGAGCCCGGTCCAACGGTCCGCGAGGAGATCGGTGACGTCTGACCCGGCGATCGCGCCGATGAACACGGCGCGCATGTGCTTGGTGGCGGCCTCGTTGCTCAGCGCCGAGCGGGCCAGGATCTGCATCTGCGGTCCGGTGGCGGCGTCCTCCCACAGGCTCAGGTAGCTGCGCGTGAGACGCTCGCCCTGTGTCGCGGTCGGGCCTGCCAGGGCTTCGGTGAGCATCTTTTGCGCTCCCTCGGGCAGTTCCATGGTGGCGGCGAACAGGCCATTCTTGTTGCCGAAGTAGTGCGAGAGCAGCGCGACGTCGAAGCCGGCCCGGTTCGCGATCGAGCGCATCGTCGTGCCGCGGAATCCCTTGGTCGAGAACTCCTCGCGTGCGGCCTCCAGAATCCGTGCCCTGTTGTTGCCGTCGCCCCCGGCTGGTCTGCCCGTGCGCTTACCGGTACTCATGCGTCCAGGCTACCCGAACATCATCGCCAGTTGACATCATCAATTGTTGAGCTAAGGATGGGGGACAGGCCGCGCCACGGCACCGAGTGAGTGGAGGGCTTTGCGATGAGGTGGTTCATACGCCACTGGTACGACACGGGTGGGGTGCTCTCCATCCCCACACTGCTGTGGGCCTGGAGGGGCAGAGCTGTCCACGATCCAGTGGATCCTGCTGCTGAACTTGGCCGTGATCCTGATCCACCAGCTCGAGGAGTACCGGTACCCGGGCGGGGAACCGTGGATCCTCAACGAGGTCTTCCAGCCCCAGGGCGGACCCGTCGACCGGTACCCGCTGAACCAGCTCAACGCCACGTTCATCAACGTGCTCGCCTGGCTCACCTACTT
>DXDP01000009.1 GCA_019115445.1 Candidatus Nocardiopsis merdipullorum | reverse complement strand
GGCCGTGCCTCCTCCCGGAACCCGCCTGTCTCCACGAGCCGGGTGTGAACGTGTCCACGCAGTAGTGCGTCCAACTGTTGTGCCGTGCCGACCACGTTGGTTCGCAACTCCTGGTCATCCACGACCACGCTGTCCATGTGATCGCCCTCATAGCGGACGAACTGGGTGTAGGCACCGGGCAGACAAGAGGAAGGATCCAACCCGATCAGGAGCAAGCCCAGCACGGTCGCCTGCCCTGAATCAGGGTCAAGAAGACGCAATGAGGCGAGTTGCTGTTCCTCGGGGCGGTGGTTCTCCTCCAGCACCTCCTCGGAGACCGCGTTGGGCAGGTAGGTATCACGGAAGAGCCGTAGGTCCAGATCCGCCGTGTTACTTCCGGGCCAGGGGTGGCTGTCGAAGGGCAGGGACTTGTGACGCCTGCGCTCGGTCAGGACGCGTTCGTCATCCGCCGTGGCTTTGCGCGTCGTTGGACCAGGGCGCACCCAGGCGACACCGTCGAGCCGTAGGGGTGGCGCCGGCGAAGCTTCGACGCGAATGTGGATGATGGGTTCGCCGTTGAATCGAGCTTCCTCGACCGTGAAGGAGGGCCGGTCCAGGATCTTGCCGTCGTCGCGAAGGTTGGCGAGGCTCAGAAGAGTCTTGTCGGAGGTATCGAGCGCGGGCTCGACCGTTCCGTCATCCCGCACCCCGATGAGGATGTCACCGCCGCCTTTGCCGGTCAGATCGTTGGCCATCGCGCAGACCGCCTTACGGATGACGTTCAGGTCCTTGACCACCCGTTTGAACTCCAGGGTGCAGGTCTCCTGGGTTCCCAGTTCGGCGGCGAGTTCGCGTTGCATCATGTCCGTTTCCGTATGCTTCGCGCATTGGGCGCGATGAAAGGGGAAAGCTCGGTCGGGCAGTCCCGATACGACCGTACAACTGAGCATCCCATGTAGAGGCGGTGGTGACGGCCTCGATATCGGAGCTCGTCACCACCGTCGTGTCGCCTGTGCCGTTGAGGAGCGGATCGACTCAGACCAGGGCCGGGCGTGCCGGGTTCAAGTAAGGCCTCCGGAAGGGTGTCGAGGCGGGGGCGAAGGTCGGTTCCGGTTCGGAGCCCAAGAGACGGTCCAGGGTTGCCGTATCGGGCACCTCTGCCAGGCCTGTGGTGGAAGCCACCCAGAACGAACCGGTGCGTTCCCCGTACCAGACGATCAGGTGGGGGTTACGGGCCTGGATGGCGGCGGCGAGGGTGTGCTCGTTGCGGTACTCGGCCTTGTGGCCTCCCAGGATGGGCAACTCCTCGGCCCGGATCCTGCGGCAGGAGGGATGGGTGCAGCGTGGGCACACCGGGCCTTCCAGGGGGCTGCGGCGGGGCAGTCCCGGCCGGGTGCGGTAGAGCGGGTCGCTAGATGGACGGGGTGCGGGGATAGGATGTGTCACTGATCCTGCTTTCTGAACACGTGAGACTGTCTGGATTTCGGGATCTTGTGGGCCCGGGAGGCGTTGGTGCGCTTTCCTGGGCCCGTTTCACGTCTACGACCGTGATGTGTGGTGCTTCGGGGTTTGTGACTGGGTGTTCCAGGGGTTGCCGGTCAGGTCGTAGGCCAAGAAGAACCACACCTGCCGGTGATCGGGGATGCCGTTGTCACCCCAGGAGGTGGCCAGAGTGTCGATCAGCGCCAGCCCCCGCCCGGACTCGGTGGCCAAGTCCAGCTCGCTCGAGCAGGCGCGTAGATACGAGCGTTCACCGAAAGTGGACGTCTTACCGTCCCGGGAGCCCTGGTCTCGGCAGGTCAGGCGTAGCCCTTCCCGAGTGCGTTCACAGGCCAGGGTGTAGACCCCGAAGGGCTTACCAGAACGGGAGTGTTCCAGCGCGTTGTTGGCCAACTCGCTGCCCAGCAGGGTGAACAAGTAGCGGTAGTCGCCGTCGCGGTCGGCCGCACAGGTGTTCAGGAAGGCCCGGACCAGGGGCATGTACTGGGCGGACCCACCGAAGTCATAGCGGCGGGTGCGGTAGGGGGCTCGGTCGATCCGGCCGGTGAAGTAGTGGCGGCAACGAGGTGGGACCAGCTCACCGAGGGGGACGGTCACTTCGGGCAGGGCCGCCAAGGGCGTGGTTACGGGCATGACGAACAGGCTCCTTTACACATGGGAGTGGAACAGGGAGTTCGATGTGCCCGCAGGTAGGGGACCTTCGCGTATCCCGCGCAGCGGGAAGGGGCACAGCGTAGCCTGCTCACCAGAGACTCAACGTGAGCAGCCGGTGACTGGCTACACACACATCATGTACTGCGATATACACGTTGTCAATGAGAGAACTCGATATACGAGAAAAACCAAGTAGGCTTGCCCTATGAATCAACCGTTCAGCCCCACTGTGCGCCGACGGAGACTTGCCAGGGAGCTCCGCCGCATGCGCGAGCATCACGGACTCCAGCTCTCTATAGCTGCCAAAGAAGCCTCTATCCCGCAGTCCACCCTGAGCAACATCGAGTCTGCCGAGGCCCGACGCATCAAACCACGAGACATCGATGCACTCGCTGATCTTTATGGGGCTGCCCCCGACGTGCGCACTGCCCTACAGGAGTTGGCCCAAGAGTCGAAGGAGAAGGGGTGGTGGTCGAAGTACAAAGACGTTTTCGGCAGCAACGCCCTACCTGACTTCGAGGTTGAGGCGTCGATGATGCGCATGTACCAGTGCCAAGTCATTCCTGGCCTGCTTCAAACCCCTGCTTACGCCGAAGCAATCTTTCGTGGAGGAGGGACTCTCTCCGATGAAGAGGTTCAACGCAACGTGTCTGCACGCATCAAGCGTCAGCACGTCTTGTCCCGACACAAACCACTACACCTGTGGGCAGTGATCGACGAAGCTGCTCTACACCGACTGCCAAGCAGCCGGGAGATCATGCGTGAGCAGCTGCAACACCTGCTCAACATGGCAATGCATCACAACATAGACATTCAGGTGCTACCTTTCAGCGCTGGGATGCACGCCGCTCTGTCAGGATCATTCGTCATGCTGGACTTCCCTAGTGAACTAGATCCAAGCATCGTTTACACCGAAACGTCGACAGATATCCTCTTTGTCCAAGAGAGTGCGTCCTTGCAGCGCTACGTGGCCGACTTTGCTCATCTGAACGCTGCGGCTCTTCGGACAACTGAGAGCATCGGGTTCCTACAGCAGAGCATGGAGTCTTACGAGTAACATGTCCTCACCCACCAGAATGATCTTCTTCAAGTCCAGCTACAGCGGAAATCGCGCTGAATGCGTCGAGGTGGCCCACATCCCCGCCGCCTTCCGTAAGAGCAGCTACAGCGGCCAGGAGCCAAACTGCGTCGAAGTGGCCGACCTCCCCTGTGGCGCGGCCGTGCGGGACTCCAAGCACCCCGACCGTGGCCACCTGCCCTTCCCTGCCGCCGAGTGGGACGCCTTCCTCACCGCCGCCCGTCTTCCTCGGGCCTGACCCGAGCCCCGGCCACCCCGGGCTCCAGCACCAGCACACCCCGGGGTGGCCGGCAGGAATCCCCTGTCGGCCCCCTTGCAGTGCCACCACCTGCCTCCTGTTCACCCCAGTGCTCCCCCACCCGGAGCCACTTTCACCGGCCCTCCATGGCCCCCGATGGGGGTGCCCTCCCTCCCTTCCGTCACTCCGCCTCCGCCCGCACGCGCTCGGCGACCCTCGCGAGCCAAGCGTCGTCCGCGCGG